>NZ_JBGQQX010000002.1:0-81125 GCF_045528525.1 Ruoffia sp. FAM 26255
CTTCTAAATTTAAGGTAATATTTAATTGAGCCATAATAATCTTCCTTTCAATGTTTGTCTGTCAACTACATTGTACCAAAGAGATTATTATGGTTTTTTACTTTTACACAATTATATGGGCTTTATCGCGCGCGACTAAATAATAGATGAAATCCACCTCAAATTGATGATTTGAGGTGGGTTTTTTGGTTTTCGGGGCGTCGTGTGGTGGCACGACGCTCCGTATTTTCGTTTGCGGTACGTCGTGAGTGAGCTCGACACTACGCATTTGAATTTGCGGTACGTCGTGGGCGATCACGACACCACGGAAACAGATTTGCGGTCCATCGCGCTGAGTCACGATGAACCGCAAGGTCATTTTTAACCAATAATATAGATACTTACTGCTGATATAATACAGAACACTCCTAGAATGGTCATCGCAATTGAAGTGAGGTTCCATTTTTTGTCGTTTTTATAATAAATTTCCCAGGCAGTATAGAGTTGTGGGATTGAAACAGCAAAAAGTAGTAGTGAAGTGAAGATATGCCTTGATATGAGGTCATTCATTTGTGCAATAAATGCTCCAATGATGATAACAGCACTGATACCTCGTGTAATTGAATTTAGATTGTTCACTTGTCTCACCTCTTTGCTTTCATTCTAACATAAACTGAAAATAATGAGGTGAGACACTGTGAACACTTACTTACGCGTCTAATTTGAAATGCTTATTAAATTTAACCTATAATGAATGTAAGGCAAACATAATTAAGTTGGCTTTGCAGGGCGTCGTGAGTGAGCACGACGCTACGGAAATTGACTTGCAGTACGTCGCGCCTCGTCACGACGCCCCGCAAGCCCAACAAATAAACATTTAAGGAAAGGAGTTGACTAATGTCTTATTTAAGAAATGCGATTAATAATATTTTTTCTTCATTTGATTTTCAAGGTTTGCTAGAAGATGGACTTAGCGCTATCTTCCGGATCGTATTGACCGTCGCTGCTTTATGGCTTGTACGGGTGTTAGTTGAGAAAATTATTACAACTTACTTTGAAAACACAAAGCGCTTTAAGTTTTATAATTTTTCAAGAAACAATACGATTCAACGACTATTGCTGAATATCGTTCTTTATACATTTTACTTCTTCGTTGGTTACAGCGTACTTTCAATACTTGGCATTCCAGTGGGAACTTTAGTTGCTGGAGCTGGGATTGCGAGTTTGTCGGTTGGTTTAGGAGCGAAGGATTTAGTTTCAGATTTGGTGAATGGTTTGTTTATCTTGATTGAACACCAATTTGATGTGGGTGATCACATCGCCATTAACGGTTATGAAGGGCGCATTTACAGTATTGGGGTGCGAACTACGGTGATTCGCGATTATAACGGGATTCATCATTTTATACCCAATGGAAATATTCAAGAATTGTCAAATCTGTCGCGCGAAGCAGTCCGAATTGATTTGGATTTATTGATTCCCACAGATATTAACTTTGCGGCCTATGAAGAGTTACTTAAAGACACTTACCGTCAAGTCATCGAGTCCGATGATCAAATTAATGACACGACGGAATTTATTGGCTTGATGAAAGACAAACACGGACGACTCATCTATAAAATACGGATTTGGGTTAAAGACGCTGATGATGTGGTTGACGTCGAGGGACGTTATTACAAGTTATTCGCCGATGCTTTAAATGAAGCAGGCCATCCAATTCCAATGAGTGAATTGTCACGCATGAATACAATGGTTCAAGTTGAGAAAGAAAATGCAGATGATATATTTTCTTAAAAGCAAAAGACGCCTGAGATAGGCGTCCTTTTTTATGCTTGTGCTTCGATTTTGTCGGTTAGTTTCCTTGTGAAACGGTTTGAAAAGAAATCAATCAACGGACCAGCCAGGAAACCAGTGATGAAGGTTGAAACGCCAACTGGACCCCCAAGAATCCACGCAGTAATTACAACAATTATATCTTGAATCATTCTGACAGTTTTGTAACTCGCTGAAACGCGGTCAGTGATGACTGGCGCTATCGCATCATAGGGTGATACCCCAAGATCAGCGTCCATATATAAAGCGACACCGAAAGTAAAGATTAAAATCGCGACCACTGTAATTAAAAGCTGAACGATAAAGGCAAACTGAGTTGGGTCTATGAATGACTCTAACATGCTGATAAAGAATTCAATCATGTAACCAACAAGCACTAAGTTAAAAATCGTCCCCCAGCCAATAATCTTCCGGTCAAAAAACAAAATAATTGCCAAAATCGCAGCATTGACAAATAACTGATAATTCCCCAAAGTAAAGCCAAGTAACTCACTCGCACCTGTGTTAATCGCAGTGAATGGATCCAAGCCCATATTCATTGTTTGGCTCAATGCAGCCCCAAAACTGATGAGGGTAATACCCATTAAAGACATTAACGCCTTCCATATAAATTCTTTCCCATTTATTGAAAACATAAATAGCTCCTTAAAATTTAGTTTTATCTCTATTCCTTAAGGTTAATACAATTGGAGGTAAATATGCAACTGATTCGATTATAAGTGCTGTTACAATTCAAAAAAATGCCTACTAAATCTTTAGATCTAGTAGGCATTATTGACTATTTAAATACACTGTTCAGATCCTTTCTCAACATCATGTGTCAATTTATTCACTTTCTTTTGGTCTTACTACTAATACGTCACACGATGCATGACGAATAACATTTTCCGATACAGATCCCATAAAGAATCTTTCAACGGCACCCATACCTCTCGCACCCATGACAATTAAATCAATATTCTCGCGTTTTGGAATATCTTCAGCAATGACATATTTTGGAGATCCCATCTCAAGGATTGTCTCAACATCTGTTAAGCCACGCCCTGTCGCTAAATCCTTCGCATCGCTCATCACACGGTTACCTAGGTCTCTTAATGCATCCCTAAAATGAATATCCGAACTTGATGTCGCTTGGATTGCTCGTGTATCTAATACATGTAAAATAAATAGTTTGGCATTATTCCGTTCAGCAATTGCTACGGCTTTATTCAAAGCCAACTCAGCGCCTTCAGATCCATCTGTCGCAACTAATATGCGTTGATACTCATGTAACATTTTACACACCTCCTGTATGTCTTATATATTTATTATAACACATAATGAATGCGCTTACTTAAGAGAAGCTTAATATTTCTATAAAATGGATATTATTTTAGATAGTGACTTGTTTATAGTAGAATTTAGTTAAAAGGAGGAGAGATGTGTCAAAGAATTGTGGCAATTTCAAACTCGAGCGCATTTTAGAAAGAGGGATCCAAATATGAAAAAGAACGCACTCAAACGCATTCTGGTGTCAATACTATTCGCTGCGGTACTATTTGCCGGCTTTAGCTCTGCAGTAACCGCTGAAGAAGCAACTGAAAGTGTTGATACTAGCAACTACGCACCTGGTTTATTCTATCCCTATTATGATCACATAGGAGTTGGCATGGAATTTGCGCCTTTTACCTTAACTTTAGATTATGAACCTGATGAAGACGGGATTTACCAAGTCAGTCGTGCCAATACAGGTAATACTGTCTCTTATGTCTATCAATTGACTGAAGATGGTGTCATCGAATTAGCTTACTACCCAAATTCGTACGAAGGCGAAGACTTCCGTTATCACGAAGACTCCCTAGATGAGCAAGTCGCGACATTCTTCCCAGCAGAGTTAGCGGCTGGAGACACATTTACAAGAGGTTACCGCGATGAACTAGAGTTTACAGTCACGGATATTCTCGCTGAACATGAAGTTGAGGGTGAAACGTATCATGATGTCTTAGTGATTGAATCGGTTATGCCAGAGGGTGAGGTACAACGATACTACTACGCCCCTGAAATTGGTGAAATCGCTTCTGAATATATCTTTGATGACGAAGGAAATGCTATTACCACTGCATTGAGTGAATATGGAGAAGTTCCAGTTGAATAATTTGTATGAGTCAATTGCAAATAAACAAGGGGGCTGACAGTTAATCATTGTCGGCCCCCTTGTTAAAGTTTTATAGATCGGATTTTAGTTTACGAATAACGCACTCTGCTCTCCTGCTTGGCGACCAAAGATAATTATATCAGCTATAGCATTTCCGCCAATGCGATTTGATCCGTGAACACCACCACTTGCTTCACCAGCTGCATATAAACCAGTAATTGCTTCATCAGCTTCATTTAATACTTGAGCGTTTGTGTTAATTTTTACCCCGCCCATTGTATGGTGAATTCCTGGCGCAATTTTTATTGCGTAAAAAGGCGCTTCTTCTAATGCAATCTCCATACCCGTTGTTCTTCCAAAGTTATCATCAGTTCCGTTTGCTACACTATCATTCCAAATCGATAGAGTTTGACTCAATACTTCTGGATCCAATTCTATAGTAGTAGCTAATTCCTCAATAGTATCTCCAACTTTAACCAAGCCCATTGATTCATACTGATCTATGGCTTTCACTCGCCCTCTTAGTGCTTGGTCGAAAATTACGTAAGCAGATGAATCTGTTTGAGATAAGATTGCTTGTGACACTGCATCACGTGTATCTAATTCATTAAAAAATCTCTCGCCCTCTTTATTAACCAAAATAGCACCTTCACCTCGTACTGCTTCAGTAATTAAATATGATGTCTCTTGCTCAACTGTTGGGTGAATTTGTATTTGATCCATATCTACTAACTGAGCGCCAACTTCTTGGGCCATTACTAAGCCATCTCCGGTCGCTCCTTCGTGATTCGTCGTAACAAATCCTTCTAAATCCGGATTATTATCTGTAACCATTTCTAAGTTACCGCCAAAACCACCCGTTGCAATAATTACAGCTTTTGCATTCACTTGATGTTCATTACCTTCAATATTAACTTGGACACCAGTGACTACTCCGTCTTCTTCTAGTATTTCAGTGACATTGGCATTTACGAAAGTTGGAATTTCACGTTCAAATACATTTCGTTGTAAGCCGTCCACTAGATATCCTCCAATTGCTGATCCATCTTCAGGACGATGAGCTCTTGGTACACTCATACCTCCTGTAGTGGTAATACTACTTAAATTGATACCCATAGAGTCTAACCACTCTATTGCTGAAGCAGAATTATCTACTAAATAATGAACTAACTCTTCATCGTTTGTATCGTGTCCGCCTGCCATTGTCTCTTCAAAAAACAATTCATTTGAATCTTCTATACCTTCAGCTTCTTGGAACTTAGATTCAGATGCATTCATTCCAGCTGATGATTTCAGAGTATTTCCACCTAATATTGGCATTTTTTCGAATATGGCCACATTTGATCCAGCATCTTTGGCAGCAATTGCTGCAGCCATTCCTCCTCCACCAGCACCAATAACTATGACATCATATGATTCTGCTAAATCATCTGGGTGTGTAAAGTCTGCTGTGACTTCCGATGCTCCAGTTTCTGCATCTGTTTCGCTATCTTGTGCACTAACGTTCAAACTACCTACTATACTGCTTAATACTAAACCCATAATCAATACTGACTTCATTATCTTACAAACGAACTTCATACTTTAACCCCTTTGTGATTTAATACACATATTATACATATTAATGAAAGTCATTTCAATATGTTGAATAAATAAATTTTATAACTTATGTCGGAATATTTCGGTTTTACGTACTAATGTGTATTTTTTTGATTAAATCTGCAGTCCTTTTCAATTCGAATGCGCATTAAACACATCTAAAAAATAAACCAAACACCTTTAAGTGCTTGGTTCGTTTTACTACTGATTCATTTCCCATTGTTCTACTAATGCTTGATACACGGCTTCAGTCTCTGCTTGCGTCGTTTGGTTAAAGATCAACCACCCTGGTGACTCCCCGTCACTAAACTGAATATCGATGTGGTAAGGATGACTGTCATAGATGAAGAGTTCTACTGGTCCGTAACCCTCTAAGTTAAAATGACCAAAGCGTTTCTCCATTCCACCAAAACCATTTGTGCGTGAGCCTTCTAACGGACCTTCATTTAATTCAATCGATTCGATTTGGTCATAGGCCACTTCAAGTCCGTACATCGGTGCTTCGACGGCAACCGTATCTGCTTGGATTGAAACATCATATTCTGACAGACTCATCATCAGAACGAGCCCAATAATACCGACGACTAAGATTCCGAGGATCGCCATAATGACCTTTCCAGCTGGATGAGCGACATTAATTGTCGTACCCATTCCGGATATACGTTTAGGCACGAATAATCTGGAATCATTTGGATTATAGTAGGCACCCCATTTATACTGGCCTTCTTCTTCAGGCATTTGCCATTCCGCTTGATCAAAAAATGTTGCTTGGAGGTCTTTATTTTTCTGAGTTGTTCGGGCCATTAAAGCAACAATGGCTAGTAAGAACACACCCAATAATAGGATTAGCCACAGATCCGATGGATTAAAGAGAACGAGTGCTGTGAAAGCAATAAAGAAGATATTGACCATTAAACTCATCTCCAAGTAACTCACCGCATTATTTCTTTCAAAATGACGCATGTAAGCTTGGGTCACTTCACTATCTTTGGACACAAACGGCGTCTTACTGCTAATCACCATATCATAAGACAAGGGTATCACGATGAGCGTTAGCGGTACAAGGATTAAAGGCAGAAGGAAACTTCCTGAACTTTGAGCGACCCATGCCATGATTACTGGCACCCAACTCAGTAACCAAATGAGCCATGCCCATTTCTTGCTTGGCGCTGCTTTTCCTTTTTCTCGGGTCACACTGATATCGACCACGCGTTTTTGTGTTTCATATATCCAACCCTTTTCCTGCTTTAAGGCCATGAATTTTCTCTGCCAAATCGACACCGGCACATAAGATAAGACAAAATAACTAAATAATATGAGTATCCACATAAAATCGCGCAACCCTTGGAATAGATCCAAACTCACCAAGAATGACAAGCCAATAAAGACGGCTCCTATAATTAGTTGAGTCACTCTAAACTGGCGTTGTAATGTCTTAACTTCATCTGTTTCAGCATGTTCTGGCGCAAAAGACAGGCCAAATATTTTGAAATTTTGGTAACTGACGGCGTAATTCATCATCATTACAAAGACTAGGATTAGAATAATCGTCATTAAAATCATTGATTCTCTCTCCCTTCAATTAAATTTTCTAACATCGACACGACTTTTTCTTTAAGAGCTTGATTATCTTCCGTCTTGGCTAAGCCTTCTGCCAAAGTCACTTCCAGTCGTTTTAAATACTCACTTTCAATCATATCATCTGGATTCTCCCGCACTTTTGTTCCAACTCGGCGGTCCACTACAATAATTCCCTCACGCTTCAACGTTTGATAAGCCTTGTTCACTGTCATTGGGTTGACGCCCAAATCTTGAGCAAGTTGTCTTGCGCTTGGTAAATTTTCTCCATATTTTAAATCCCCGCGGCCGACTCCCAAAACAACTTGATCGCGGATTTGCTGATATATCGGTGTTTCCGCTGATAAATCTATCTCCATTAACATATTCTCACCCCTTCGATTCACTTCTTTCCATCTTCCTTAGTTGTATTATATCATATAATACACCATATACACAAATCACGATAAAAAATAGAGCGTTTAGTTAAAAACGCTCCATCTCATTGCTTACACCGCTTGGATAAAGTTACCAATATTAACTGCACCTAGAATTAGAATCATAATAAAAATATAAGTTCTAAATTTGTCAGTGTCTATTTTGTTGTAAATTTTTCTTCCGATATACATGCCTAAAGCAACGACTGGAACTGAAAAGGCGAAGTAAATAGCCACATCCCAATTCCAAAAGCCACTTAAAGCATGACCGGAAATAACAAATACGCTCGAGATCAAGAAATGAGATTGAACTGTTCCTAGAAACTGACGTGGCGTCCAATCACGGGCCGCAGCATAAAGTACCACTGGAATACCGTTCATATTATAGGCACTCCCTAACATACCGCCTAGAAATCCGAATGGATAAGAGTAATTTGGATTTTCAAATTTTGCTTGTAAGTATTCTCGACGCGCGGGTGAGGCCGTGAGTGAATACATTGAATAAATCACTAAGACACTCCCTAAAATCAAGTTAATCACTGACTGTTCTGCAAAGCGAACTAGGATCAGTCCAACCGGAATCCCGATGATTGTTGCGAGTGTTAATTTCTTAATCACGACTGGATCTTTATCTTTCCAACCTCTTTGAATTGACATCAATGCAGTTGTCATCCCAGTCAGACCAATTAATGACACCGATACTGAAAATGGAATCGGTAGTAGCGCTAATAATGGCATACTTACAACTGAGTCCCCAAAACCAAAGGTTGCACGCATGAGTGAGCCTAAAAAGACCGCTCCAACAACCATTAAAATTAGAGTATAATCCATCAAATAACCTCTTTCACTTATATTTCAACTCTTTGAGTGTAGCATAGACTAAAGGGGGCGTCTATTAAGGAAAGGGGCATTTAGACAACAAAAAGCCCGAACACCCCCCATGTTCGAGCCTTCTTAAATTAAGCTTCTAAATCTTCGCCATTTGTTGCGATAACTTTTTTGTACCACTCAAATGAATCTTTTTTCGAACGGTCGAGAGTTCCGTTCCCTTCGTTATCACGGTCAACATAAATCATTCCGTAACGTTTTTTCATTTCACCGGTAGTAAATGAAACTAAGTCAATAATTCCCCAAGGAGTGTAACCCATTAATTCAACGCCATCATAATCGACTGCTTTAATTAACTCTTCGATATGGCCTTTTAAGTAGTTAATACGCTCTGGGTCATGGATGCTGCCGTCTTCTTCAACCGTGTCTACTGCTCCAAAACCATTTTCAACGATGAATAAAGGAACTTGATAACGATCCCACAAGCGATTTAATACATAACGTAAACCAACAGGGTCAATTGTCCAGCCCCAATCACTAGCTGATAAGTAAGGATTGTCAACTCGATAAGGAATCTTACCATGAACGTTTGCTTCCTCATCTTCACCTTGCCCGCTATTAATATCAACCGCATTCGACATGTAGTAACTGAACCCTAGATAATCAACGGTTCCATTAGCTAAAATATCTGCGTCACCGTCTTCCATTGGAATATTCAGGCCTTCACGTTCGAATTCTTTTAGAGCATAGTTTGGATAGTAACCATTTACTTGAACATCTGGGAAGAAGTAACGTAGACGCATTGATTCTTCAGCAAGCATCACGTTTTTAGGGTCTGAATTGATTGGATAGATTGGAATATGAGAAACCATTGCGCCAATTTCAAAATCCGGATTAATTTCTTTACCAATCGCAACAGCTTTTGCACTTGCTAAAAGAACATTATGCGCAGTTGTATACATGACTTCTTTAGGATTCTCGCCTTCTTTAACTTGAACCCCGACGTTCGTCCATAAGAAGATTGGATTCGAATAATCCATCATGTTATTAATTTCATTGAAAGTCATCCAATATTTTACTTTATCTTTATAACGGTTAAATACAACTTCAGCGAATTTTACAAAGAAATCAATGACTTTACGGTTTCTAAATCCACCATATTCATGAGCCAAATGCAGCGGCATTTCAAAGTGAGTTAAGGTAATCACCGGTTCGATACCATGCTTTAATAACTCATCGAAAAGATCATCATAGAATTGTAGACCTTCTTCATTCGGTTCTGCTTCGTCACCTTTTGGAAAAATACGCGTCCAGTTAATTGACGTACGGAACGCTTTTAAGCCCATCTCAGCGAATAACGCCACATCTTCTTTATAACGATGATAGAAATCAATCGCCTCATGGTTTGGATAGTATCTTCCTTCTTCAACGGTTTCAGTAATTTCACGTGGTTGCCCATTGGCACCTGCAGTCATTACATCCGCAACGCTTGGCCCCTTACCGCCTGCATTCCAGCCACCTTCTAATTGATGGGCAGCCACTGCCCCGCTCCATAAGAAATCTTTTGGTAATTTACTCATGAATATATCCTCCTCTTTCTTTGTCAATCATCATTCTATTAAAAAATATTGACCAGTACGGATATAATTATAATTATACCCGTACACTTTGTCAAGGTGAAGCTTCTATGGTATATTAGTGTTGACAAACAAACTAAGTAAAGGACTAATAACATGCTTAAATACGAATACATAGCCAAAGAAATAATGAACCTGATTGAAGACAAAGATCTTCGTCAAGGTGACAAGTTACCAAGCTTAGATGAGCTTGTGAGTCAATTCGAAGTCAGCAAGAATACAGTCATCAAAGCTTTAGATGAATTACAAAGTCATGGTCTCATTTACCAAGTGCGAGGTAGCGGGATTTTTGTGCGCGGTCGTCGCCAAAAAGGGTATATTAACATGATGGAAATTCAAGGTTTCAACAGCATGCTGCGTGAATTTGACCTCACTTCAAAAGTTTTAGAACTGAAAGAAGTCATCCCGTCTGAAACCGTTCAGGCCCATCTACAAATCGACGCTGATCAACCAGTTTATTATTTGAAGCGACTCCGTTATATTGAGGGGCGCATCTTCTGTATTGAAGAATCTTACTTTGATAAAAATATCGTGATGTATTTGAATGAACAAATCGCTGAAGAATCCGTATTTAATTACTTAACAAACAATCTAAAACTGCAAATCAGTTTCTTAGACCATTACCTCAGAGTTGGTAAATTAAATCAACAAAATGCCGCTTACTTAGAATTACAAGAAGGCGACCCAGGCATTCAAGTCGAATCGATCTTTTACTTGGCCAATGGTGTGCCGTTTGATTATTCAAAAATTATCTACCATTATGAAGAATCGCAATTCTTTATCCAAGGAAATAGCTACTACAACTTAATGAACTAAAAAAGAGCAGGTACCTTACGAATCCATTGATTCTAAAGTACCTGCTTTTGTTAAATTTAATGTTCTGTCTTTCGGATTAACCAGTTAAAGATTAATTGTGTAATAAATACGATGATTAAGATTAACACAGTAGCGACTAGGATAACGTCCATACGACTACGTTGGTAACCTCTGGCAATAGCCATCGTACCTAATCCACCCCCACCAACAGTTCCGGCCATCGCTGTTAAACCAATGACATTAATAACTGTTGAGGCACTTACACGTAATAACGCTGTTAAACCTTCGCGTAAATAAACACGCGTAATAATATCAAAACTTGATGATCCCATGGCCTCAGCGGCTTCAACCACTCCTGGATTAACCTCTAATAAGGCGATCTCAACTTGACGAGCAAAGAATGGAATCGTACTTACAATAATTGGAATTGTTGCAGCTGTTGGTCCAATCGTTGTTCCAACAATTGCTCTTGTTACATTAATTAATAAGGCCAGTAAGATAATAAATGGAATTGATCGGAAGATATTCACCAGTGAATCTAAGACCTTATAAACGACTTTATTCTCTAAAATCCCATTGAAACCAGTCACTGTCATAATAATACCCAGTATCAAACCGATTAAACCACCGATTCCAATAGATACGAGCATCATATAAACTGTTTCCCAAATGGCTTCCACAAATTCTTCTCTTAATTCCCAGGCATATGGAATGTGTGTTTCTAAAAATGTAACAATACCTGACGACACTTCTTTCGAACTACTTCCAATTGTTAAGACTAATTCGCTCATGTTATCCCTCCCTCTTCACGTATTCTTTTACTAAATCATTAAATCTTTGTGTACTGACATCACTATTTTCAAGATGCTCAATCACTTTATCAACATTCTCTGATGTCCCTTCGACTGCGATTAACATATTCCCAATCGGTGTATTTTGTAAAATTTCCACATGTCCGTAAAGGATATTGACGTTTACATCAAATTCGCGTACTAAGTTACTTAAGATGGGTTTCGTTGTTTCATCTCCAACGTAACTCAAGCGAATAATCTCACCATTCTCATCAATGTTTTGTATCATTGGATGCGTGAGGACTAAACCGATTTCTTGGTCAAAGTGAGTGGCTGTATTAATAAATTCTTTTGTTAATGATTTTTGAGGATTTGTGAACATATCAACGATTGAACCTTGTTCTAATACATGCCCGTCTTCCATAACAGCTACGCGGTGACATAGGTCTTTGACTACAGACATCTCATGTGTAATAATCACGATGGTTAAACCTAATTGTTCGTTTAATTTGCGTAATAAATCTAGGATTGACGATGTTGTCTTGGGATCCAAAGCACTTGTTGCTTCATCACATAGCAGGACATCTGGATCATTCGCTAAGGCACGCGCAATCGCGACACGTTGTTTTTGACCTCCAGATAATTGACTTGGATAATTATCTGTCTTCTCTTCTAAACCAACGAGATCTAATAACTCAGCCACTTTATGAGCGACCTCATCTTTACTCAAGCCACTTCCTTTTAACGGAAAAGCGACATTATCAAAAATTGTACGCGAATCCATTAAGTTAAAATGTTGGAAAATCATTCCAATTTTTTTACGCGCTCCACGTAATTCTTTCTTACTTAATTTTTGCATTTCTTGTCCATTTACCGTAACCGTTCCTTGTGTGGGTGGCTGTAGTAAGTTAATCGTACGTACTAAGGTACTTTTACCTGCCCCACTGTAGCCAACAATTCCGAATATTTCACCGCGATCAACTGTAATATTCACGTCTTTAACCGCCGTGACAACTTTGTCATCATTACTAAAAATAACATCGATATCTTTTAGTTCAATCAATTTTTTATCCTCCTATCTATACAAAAAAAACACATTCATCTCTTTAAAAAAGGACGAATGTGCATAAAAAGTTCGTGGTACCACCTTAATTCGCCAAACCATTACTAGCCTAGCCTCATACAGTACAAATCTCTAAGAAAATATTTATACTGCGACGATGTTAACGGTTGTTTCCGTTCATTCTTACTTATCTTCAGAATGACCGCTCCATGGCCATGTTCACAAGCTATCTCTTTACTCACTTTCACCATCTGCGAGCTCTCTTTGAAAGATGTCACTTCTTACTTACCATTTCATAGCGTTTAGTTTTTTTTTATCTGTGTGTAAGCATATCTAAAAATGAGAATAATGTCAATGCACTTTATGTAATTCTCATAATCAAAAACAGCAAAAACTACAACACTTAAAACGCACACTATCACTTCAATCTTCCTAAATTTTAATAATTATGGTATTATGAGGTTGTTATTAAGATTAAAATCAGATGAGTTTATTCTATACAATGCAATACGTAGGAGGAATATATATGACAAAAAGAAATACAAAAGAAACGTTAAAATCTATTAAACCGAGTCCGATTCGTGCCTTTAATGATAAAATTTCAGGTATCGAAGGCTTAATTAAATTAACCTTAGGTGAACCAGATTTTCCAACACCTCGTTTCATTAAAGATGCAGCAATTCAATCTATCGATAAAAGTTTTAACGGATACAGCCATTCAAAAGGGTTAGCTGAATTACGTGAAACGATTAGCGGTTATTTAAAACGTAAGTACGACCTAGATTACCGTGCTGAAGATCAAATTATTGTAACCGTGGGTGCGACTGAAGCAATTTTCGTTTCACTATATGCATTACTAAACCCTGGTGATAAAGTTGTTGCCGCTGCGCCGAACTATGCCGTTTACAAAACTCAAGTAAACTTAACTGGTGGGGAATTTGTACCGGTAGACGTAACAGAAGATGACTTCATCTTAACGCCAGAACGCTTAGACAAAGTGTTGACTGAAGATAAAGACATTAAAGTCTTATTAATGAACCACCCATCAAACCCAACAGGACATACTTATACAGCTGAGCAAATCGAAGGCCTTGCTGAAGTCGTTAAAAAACATGATATTTGGGTGATTTCAGATGAAATCTATGCAGAGTTAACTTACAAAGGCAAACACGTCTCAGTAGCTAAATATCTTCCAGAACACACTATTTTAATCAATGGTGCATCTAAATCGCATTCTATGACTGGATGGCGTATGGGGATTGTTGCGGGGCCTGCAGATGTCTTAAAACAAATTTTTGTTATTCATCAAGGTGCAATCAATGCGCCAACAACGCAAGCACAATTTGCTGGACTTGCTGCTTACTCAGAAGAAGGAGACGCAGCCATTGAAGAAATGCGCTTAGAATACAAGATCCGTCGTGATTACTTATTGGGCCGATTCCGCGATATGGGCTTCGATGTCTCAACACCGAATGGTGCCTTCTATCTATTCATCAAGATTCCAGATTGGTTTGAAGGCGACGACATGGACTTCTGTCTTAAAGTTGCTCACGAAGCAAAAGTTGGTCTAGTGCCTGGTCAAGCATTCGGTGAAGCTGGTAAAAACTACTTCCGTCTAAGTTATGCTGCAAATCTAGAAAACCTAGAAACAGCCGTTGACCGTATTGAAGCTTTTGTTGAAGAAAATAAACTTAAATAAGTATAGTGATAATTATCAACACCTCCAAGTGATGCTTGGAGGTGTTCTTTGTATTGGTTAATCAGTGGTTAAGTAGAAGAATTATTATTTATTCTTCCGGTTAAACCGATTAAATGGAAGAATATTTTATTATTGTTCTGGTTAAAGTGATTAAATGGAAGAATATTTTATTATTGTTCTGGTTAAAGTGATTAAATGGAACAATTCTCGCCTATTCTTCCAGTTACCACCCGAATCTTTAAAAATCTGCAAAGAAAAAACACACAGCGGACTGTGTGTTTTTATTGTTAATGAAAAACAGTTTGTTGCTTTGTGGCTCTAGAATTGCACTACACCTAAGAGTGTTGCAGCTATTAATGTAATGATACTTGCTGCCCACATAATTGGTAAGTTTGCTTTAATATGCTCACCAATGGTTGTACCAGCCAATGATACCCCAACGTAGTTGGCAGCAACTGTTGGACTGATGTAAGTACCATAAGTACCTGTAATTAAGAATGTAGCAGCAACTGTCGATGCTGAAATTCCAAACGGCTCTACAATTCCGATTACAATTGGAAGTAATGCGAAGTAGAAAGCATCTGTACCAAGAACCATCATTAATGGTACTGAGAATAATGCTAAGAACCAGTGAGTATGTGGTGCGATAAATTCTGGTAATGCGTTAATAATCGTTGTAGCCATTGCTTCAACCATTCCAGAACCTTCAATAACACCAATAAATATACCTACGGCGAATAATGTCATCGTCATAACGATAGCGTTATTACCATATTCTTGGATCTTCTTACCTTGTTCTTTCACTGATCTAAAGTTACCTAGGATTGCGAATGCGTAGGCAACCATGAAGATAAAGTGCATTGGTAAACCAGTATCAATGAATAATAAAGCTAACATAATTAATGTTACAACTAAGTTATAGATATAAAGACCTTTGCTTGTTTTTGGTTCTGCGTCAGCATTATCTGCTAAATCAGCAATATTAATGTTTCCATCAACACCTGAACCTTCACGTTTACGACGTGAGTTAACAACAGCATTCACGATTGCTAATAAGAACATTACAACAACAGCTGGGAAGATAAATGAATACAGATCCGAAACCTCTACCCCTGCAACTGAAGCCGCTCGAATCGTTGGCCCACCCCACGGGATAATATTCATCGCTGACATTAGCCCAACAACTGTTCCTAAAAATACTACTGGACGAACGCCTAACTTATCCATAATTGGTTTGAATGCTGGAATTACAATTAAGTAAGTTGAAGCACCACTACCATCTAAGTGAGATACAACAGCAACTAGTAAAATAGCGATAAAAATCGCAGTGATTTTGTTACCAACTTTACTAATTACAAAATCCACTAACGGGTCGAATAATCCCTGTTCTGACATTAATGTAAAGAACGAGATCGAGAATAAGAACAGAACCGCAGTGTTTAAGATAGACGCCAATCCATCGTTAACGTATAAACTTATGTCCGCAATACTTGCTCCAGAAACTACTGCTGCGATCAGTGGTAAAATGATGAAAGCCATCGGTGGAGACATTTTCTCTCCGATTAAGACAAACATCAATATGATTATGAGTATAAAACCTATTATTGCTAAATTCATTTTTTCCTCCTATATATATATATTATTTTGTGAAACTTCCCCCAAACACTCATTAAGAAACCGTTTACAGTTACATTCTAATATAGTAATACTATTAAAACAATATGCGCACTGTCTTTTAACTGTTCTTTACATGTGTATTATTTCACATAAAACCCAATAGACAATCGCTTATCCTAAAAGGATATTCGCGATTGCTTCTTGTGATTCTTCAATTGAGTGTTTGCGAGAACGAGCACATTCTTTAGCTGGACGGTCGCAAATATAACATTGACGCTTTCCTACTCCAACCTCTTCACGCTTCAAACTGCTTAATTTTCCGTCTTCTAATTTAACAACATCTAAATCAAAGACACGGCCTTTTGAATGCGTTTCTTCAAGTGCCACCATTCTTTTTTTCAATTCAATGCTATCAATATCCACAAAGAAATATGCTTCTGGCCCAGTTGGCAAGTTCAAATCTTCTGAAAACTGAACCGTCACATCGTCTAACTTTGCTTTTATTTCTGTCAGCATTTCTTCAAAGACACCCACTAGATAAAGAGATGTTTTAATATTACCTGGTATATTCAAAGTGACAGATAATAATGAACCCGGAGAATGTTCATTAATAATCTGGGTCTGTCTAAATGCACGTTTTTCACGTGCATCCAACATCTCCATTAAACTCACTTCCGGGCCATTAAATACTTCTTCCTTATACATTGCGAACAACGTCGATCATCGTACCATCACGGTATTGAATTAAAGCAACGTCTTTCTCTCCATATTCAATTGGTTGAGGTGTTCCTACAATTGCATAAGCTTTCTCTTTTAATTCTTCAATTGTAAATTGTGGAACATCAACGTTCTTGAAGTGTTCTACTAAGTCTTGACGTTCTGGGTTAATTGCGATACCAATTTCAGTAACAACTACGTCAACACTTGAACCTGGTGTAATCACAGTGTTAACTTGTTCAACCACTGTAGGTATTCTTCCTCGAACTAATGGTGAAATAACTAATGACATCTTACTTGATGATGCTGTATCTGGGTGACCACCAATGGCTCCACGGATTACTCCGTCTGATCCCGTTACAACGTTAACGTTGAAGTCTGTATCAATTTCTAGTGCTGATAAGATACATACGTCAAGCTGGTTAATTGCAGCACCTTTAAATAATGGTGAAGCATAGAAAATTGCGTCAATTTCCGTATGCTCAGGATTACGTCCTAATGATTCTCCTGATGGTGCATCGAAGTCTTGAACATCAATTAATTTATCTACTAAACCTTCTTCATGTAGCTCCACCATTGCATTTGTAATACCCCCTAATGCAAAACTAGCTGTGATATTCTCTTTAATCATATCTTCACGCAAGTAACGCGATACAGCTAATGATGCACCACCTGTACCTGTTTGGAATGAGAATTTATCTTTAAAGTATGGTGAGTTCGTAATCACTTGGTTAGCGTATTTCGCGATAACTAATTCTTTAGGATTTTGTGTGAAACGAGTTGCCCCTTTAGCAATCCCTGAAGGATCTCCGATAGCATCAACTTCAACAACATAGTCAACATCTGTTTGAGGAATGCTAATTGGTGTATTTGGATAAGGCATTAATGAGTCTGTAATGGCTACAACGTTGTCTGCATATCTTGCATCCACTTTCGCGTAACCTAACGAGCCACAAATTGCTTTACCTTTAGTACCATTTATATTTCCATAGGCATCTGAACTTGGCGCACCTATGAAGGCAACATCAATTTTGATTTCGCCTGATGCAATTGCTTGTGCACGTCCACCATGAGAACGTAGTACAACTGAGTTTTTCATAATTCCGTCTGAAACTGTTGCTCCGACTTTATCACGTAAACCACTTGATGTAATGTTTGTGACTACACCATTTTTAATGTGTTCGATTAATGGCTCATGAACGTTAGCAATTGAACTTGGTGCAATCGTTAAATCTTTAATTCCCATTGCTGCAATCTCATCCATGACCATGTTTAGTACATAGTCACCTTCACGGAAGTGGTGGTGGAAAGAAATTGTCATACCGTCTTTAAGTCCTGTTTTTTCAATCGCTTCACGTAAGCTACCTACTAATTTGTCATCACCTAGTTTAATAGGATTGATTTTACGGATAGACTCTTCATATTGTTTGCTGTATTTAGATTCTTCTCCATAAGCACCGTATTGATCAACAATATGTTGTGGAATATCGCGACCGACTGTATTCTTAACCATAATTATAGTTCCTCCTCTGTAATGATATTCGCTGCTTTAGCTAAAGCAATCACACGCTCAGCACGTTCAACGATTGGCTTATCAACCATTTTTCCGTTAACAGAGATAACCCCTGAACCTTTTTCTTCAGCTTCTTGAATTGCCCAAATAATTTCTTTTGCATTGTCAATTTCTTTTTGAGTTGGTGCGTATTCATCATGAACAATTGGAATTTGACGAGGGTTGATAATTGATTTTCCATCGAAACCTAATTGTTTAATACGTTGTACTTCATTTCTGAAGCCTTCTTCGTTATCTACGTCTGAATAAACAGTATCTAAAGCTGCAATACCTGCATCTCTCGCTGCATGTAGAATGAAGCTACGTGCGAAGAATAATTCTTCTCCAGTGGCACTTCTTTCAGTCTTCATGTTTGTCACGTAGTCTTCTGCTCCTAGAGCAATACCGATTAAGCGGTCTGACGCGTGGGCAATCTCACGTACATTTAAAATACCTGTAGCGGATTCGATCGCAGCCATAATATTTGTTGTACCCACTTCGATGCCGTTTTCTCTCTCAACTCGTTCGATAACAGCTTCGACGTCTTTGATTTCTTGTGCATTTTCAGTTTTTGGTAAACGAATCACGTTCACGCCACCTAATACTGATGCTTCGATATCCTGATCTCCACCAGCTTTTAAATCGTTAATACGAACAACCGTTTCAACGTTACTATAGTCAATATTTTTTAATGCATTATGTACTAACATACGTGCAGTATCTTTCTCGTTCAATGATACAGCATCTTCTAAATCAAACATTACTGCATCTGAGCCGTATAAAGGTGCATCTCTAAGCATTGCTGCGTTAGCACCAGGCACAAACATCATCGTTCTTCTTAAACGCTCCATGTTGCAATCTCCTTCCAGTTAAATGTAGTTTCATCAGCAGCGCGGTAAACAGCTGCAATTGTTCTTGCTTGAACGGTACAATCTAATGCACCTTGGTCAACAGCCGTTACTTTTGCGTTTTCCACTCCAAGTTTTTCTAAAGTTTCTTTGATGACTTTACGGATTTGTGCTCCGAATTGTTTCTCTACACTACTTTCTAGTTCAATCACGATACCATTATCTGATTGAGCCACAGTGACCATAATGTCAGATGACTCTACTGTCCCTGCGACACCATTTTGTTTAATTTCCATCTTTTTCACCTCAAATTTATTTTTTGTTTTGAATATAGTCGTACGTTGTACTTGGAACTAAATTTTTAATGCTTTCTGGATGACCTTCCGAAAGTGCTTGACGTACTTTCGTTGCACTAATCACTTCACCTTCTACTTCTAATCTTGGAATAATTTCTAATTCCAAATCATCTTGAAAAACTTCGCTCATACTTTCGTTATAAATCTCTGTTACGCGTGAATAGGGCTCTTTACCGACGAGGCGGTGTTTGATATTAAGAATCGGAGCCACTCTTTCTTTAAATAACGTAGCATCAACCGTTGCTTGAATTCGTGCGACACTTTCTTGAGCACGATCTCGCAAGAAGTACGATGGGAATGTTGCCGAAGAGACCATATAATCATTCGTTGGTAAGACAATGACATTTGACATGTCAGCGGTTGCACGTTTTACCAACATCATTCGCTCCTCATCATTAAATTCAGAACGATCTTCAGACAGAACGAATACATACACGTAATCACTTTGTTTGGCTGTTTCTTCTATTAAGTGAAGGTGTCCATTAGTAATCGGGTTGGCGTTCATAACAACTGCGCCATTGTTTCCTTCTTTTTTATGATTACTTAACATAGATAAGTAATCTTCAAAATTAGGATGACCAAATTCCATGAAGGTAACATTCGACGTCTCTACAATCTTATTAAAGCCTAGTGATTTAAAGTAAACACTATTCTTTGGACATGTATAGACGAAATAATGATTTGAGCCATTACTTCTTAGTTGATCCATTAGACGGACAACAATATCCGTCAGAAAGTTTTCTGATTGATAGTCTGAATGAACGGCTACACATTTAATAACGTTGCCAGCATATGAACCAGTAGCAAGGAGATCATCACCTTTATAAATACCGACTGTATAATCGGTCTGTTCCTGAGTGCTTAAGTTGGAAGTTTCTAATAAATCTTCCCAATCTTTGCGTGCACTTTGGCTTCGATGAATCCATAAACGTTTCGTTGTATACACTATCATCTTCCTTTTTTATTGACTAAAAGTTCTATTGCCTGCCCCAAACCAATATTGTATGAAGAAAATCATTTATTTCTTCATTCTACTATTCATTATATATTAATTTTATTAATCGTGTTGTTTTTCCCCTGTATTTTATAATTCTAATCCTTATGCTGCCTAACATGTTAACGTTATCAGTCGATTAGAATGTTATTCTGATGTAAATATTATGACAGAACAAACCTGTAAAACAGCTGCATTGAATTTACTTCTTCTATATGAAGCCGTTTTAATTAGGCATTTATATAAGGTTTTTTAGAGGTATATTTAGTCTTGTTTTTATTTTATGCAAAAATTTATACGCAAAAAAAACACCATTAGAACAGTATTTTCCCAAAAAAGAATTTCATTCCAAGGTGTTTTCGCTTACAATAAAGATAAATATAACTTATGAGAAAGGTTGATATATATATGGTTGAAGTACGTATTAATGAAACCGTCTTGAGAGATGCGCATCAAAGTTTGATGGCAACGCGCATGTCGACAGAAGATATGCTTCCAATTATTGAGAAAATGGACTCGGCGGGATATTACGCACTTGAATGTTGGGGGGGTGCAACTTATGACTCAGCGATTCGTTTCTTAGATGAGAATCCATGGGAACGACTACGCGAAATTCGTAAACGTACGCCGAATACGAAATTGATGATGTTACTTAGAGGTCAAAACTTAATCGGTTACCGTCACTATGCTGATGATGTTGTTGATAAGTTTATTCAAAAGGCTGTTGAGAACGGCATTGATATCTTCCGAATCTTCGATGCGTTAAACGATTCACGTAATGTTCGCGCTTCACTTGAAGCAGTTAAGAAATACGGTGCACATGCACAATTAGCAATTGCATATACAACAAGTGATGTTCATACCGTTGAGTATTACACAAAACTAGCAAAAGAATACAACGATATGGGTGCTGACTCAATCTGTATTAAAGACATGGCTGGTATCTTAACTCCGGCTGTTACTCGTGAATTAATTCCAGCGATTAAAGCTGTGATTGATGTGCCATTAAACTTACACACGCACGCAACAAGTGGTGTGTCACAAATGACTTACTTAGCTGCTGTTGAGAATGGCGTTGATATTATTGATACAGCGATTTCTCCATTAGCTGAAGGAACAAGTCAACCACCTACTGAATCAATGGCATTAACATTAGAAGAATTAAATATTAATACACACTTAAACATTGATACTTTAGAAGAAATTGCGGACTACTTTAAAGGCATTCGTGATAAATATTTAGCAGACGGAACATTAGACAGTAAAATGATGTTCGCTGATCCTAAAGCTTTAATTTACCAAGTTCCTGGTGGTATGTTATCGAACTTAAACTCACAACTCCGCCAAGCAGGTGCTTTAGATAAATACGATGCTGTACTTAACGAAGTTCCTTCTGTTCGTGAGGACATGGGCTTCCCACCACTTGTAACACCCTTAAGTCAAATGGTTGGAACACAAGCGGTATTCAACGTCTTAGCTGGAGAACGCTACAAGATGGTGCCTAACGAAATTAAGGACTACTTAAAAGGCTTATATGGTAAATCTCCTGCACCAGTGGATGAGGAATTCCGTCGCTCAATTATCGGTGACGCAGAAGTCATCGAAACGCGTCCAGCAGATCGTTTAGAGCCAGAGTTCGAAAAACTTAAAGCTGAATTAGGCGACCTAGGTAAAAATGATGAAGACGTATTAACTTATGCTTTATTCCCACAAGTGGGTCAGCAATACCTAGAAAGAAAATATCAACCTAAACCAGTAGCGGGAGAAACAATTAAGATTCAAGCACGCTACGGTCAATAAAGAGTCGATGAACGAAGGAGGAATTTAATTAGATGGAATCAATCAGTATTATGGACGGTTTGATGTTAACTATCGTTTCCATGCTTACAGTATTTTCAGTACTACTAGTTCTTTGGGGACTAACAGAAATGATTGCAAAGTTTGTTAACGGAAGTGATAAAGCCGAACCTGCACCTGCAGCAGCTAAACCAGCACCTGCAGTAAACACAAACAACTTAGCACCAAACAAAAAGCATCAACAAGTTGCTGAATTAGTTGCCTTAGCACTAGCGTCAGAAGATGAGCCAAACAAGAAGTTAGAAATCCAAGAATCAAAACGAATTAAATAATCGGAGGATATAAATCATGAAAAAATACGAAATCGAAATTAACAATGAAGTATACCGCGTATCGGTAAAAGAATTACCTGCTGATGCAGATATGTCAACGGGTCAAACTGCTGCTCCTGCTACTCAAGAAACACAAAGTGCTCCAGCCCCTGCTGCAGCATCAGCCGGAACAGAAATTAACGCACCTATGTCTGGAACTATCTTAAAAGTTGCTGTCACACCAGGTCAATCAGTTGCTCAAGGGGATACATTAATCGTCTTAGAAGCTATGAAGATGGAGAACGAAATTGTTGCTCCTGCTGATGGTGTTGTTGGTTCAATTAGTGTCAGTCAAGGTGACAGTGTACAATCTGATCAATTACTACTGACTATATAGGAGGTATTCGTTTACATGTTAGACACAATCAATGAACTTATACAAACTTCCGGGTTTTTAAGTGTAACTATACAAGAAATCATCGTCATTATGTTGGCTTTGGTTTTAATCTTTTTAGCCGTTTCTAAAAACTATGAACCATATTTATTAATTCCAATTGGATTCGGTATGTTACTAGCTAACTTACCTCTGACGGGATTAATGGATCCTGCTACTGCAATAGAGAATGGTGGATTGCTTCATTACTTATATCAAGGGGTCGGGCTCGGAATATTCCCACCACTGATCTTCCTCTGTTTAGGAGCATCTACTGACTTTGGTCCGCTTATTGCGAATCCAAAAACATTATTATTAGGTGGAGCTGCTCAATTCGGTATCTTCGCTGCATTCTTCGGTGCTTTAGCCTTAGGTATGACGCCAAGTGAATCTGCTGCGATTGGTATTATTGGGGGAGCAGATGGCCCAACAGCTATCTATATTTCTTCTCAATTAGCTGAGCATATCTTGCCAACAATTGCGATTGCTGCTTACTCATACATGGCGCTTGTTCCAATTATTCAACCGCCAATTATGCGTGCATTAACAACTGAAAAAGAAAGAACAACTGTTATGACGCAAGCACGTCCAGTATCACAAAAGGAAAAAATCATTTTCCCAATCGTTGTTACTTTATTCGTGAGTTTACTAATTCCTTCAGCAGCATCATTAGTTGGGATGTTAATGTTAGGAAACTTAATTCGTGAAAGTAAAGTTGTACCGTTAATCACAACAACTTTAGAGAATTCAATGATGTATATCGTTACAATTCTTTTAGGTATTTCAGTAGGTGCTTCAGCAGATGCCGCTACATTACTATCATTTGATACAATCAAAATTATTTTCTTAGGTCTATTCGCCTTTGTTATTGGTACGACAAGTGGTGTCCTTATGGGTAAACTGATGTACAAACTAACAAATGGTAAAGTGAATCCCTTAATTGGTTCTGCAGGTGTTTCTGCTGTACCGATGGCTGCACGTGTTGCACAGTCTGAAGGGATTAAAGCAAACCCTAATAACTACTTATTAATGCACGCAATGGGACCAAACGTAGCTGGAGTTATCGGATCAGCTGTTGCAGCTGGTATCTTACTAAGCTTCTTTGGATAATCAATGTAACAAATGTGTTTATAACGAAGGTATACTTTTAACAAAGTGCACCTTCGTTTTTTTAGTATTTTGTATTTATGTATGTTGAATTGAAGCTATTACCATAGCTTATTGAATTTCAACTCAAATAAGTATACAATTCAAGTGCATTGTTTAATGACACATTTTGTCCTTTGAAAAGAGTAATATATAATTTAGGAGGTATACAATGGATTCTACAGTTGAAGCCGTTAAGGCAAATTTAGATATCAATTCCAATCAAACGTTAAAAGTTTCTGTCTATCACGCATTTAAGCGTACCATTATCTTAGGTGAAATTCCCGCACGTGAGCGTATTAATGAATCCGTTTTCTCAGAAGAAATGAACATTAGTCGAACTCCTATTCGCTATGCGCTCGAACAACTCTTAAAAGAAGAACTGGTTGAGCATGTTCCGGGTATCGGGATGATTGTTAGAGGGATTAGTATTAAAGATGCATATGAAATTTATGATATTCGTAAAGCACTCGACACACTTGCCTTTACGAAAGCTATGCACCTGATGACCGAGGAGGATTTCGATGAACTTGAGCGCCATTTACAAAGCGGGGATAGCATTCAGACAAAAGAATCTGATGACCGAATTGATAACCTAATTAATAATTTCTCTGGGTTTAATGCTTATGTTTATGAAAAGTCACAGATGCGTCGTCTACCGAAAATTATTGATGAGCTGCAAGCCTATCTCGTTTACTTTAGAGAATTATCCATTCGTTCAGAAGTTCGCAGTAAAATTGCACTAGAAGAGCACTTCTTAATCTTAAGAGGGATGCGAAAGAAAGATGTTGAAACAATGACCATGCTTATTCATGAGCATCTCGATCATTCATTGAAGTTTATTATTGAAAATATGGAGAATCGTAATATTGGATAATGTACACTCAATCCATCATCGCATTCCCCGTCTCGCAACGAAAGCTTTGATGTATGAGGTTTCTTTATCACCTAAACCAGGTTTAGTGGATCGTTTCAATAATGGTTCGCATCGAGATATGAACTATTACACGTTTATTGATAGCGTAATGTCTTTTGAACCTTTCTTTAAGCAGTATTATGACTTAGGGAGAAGTTTGCATCAAACAGAAGATTTAAGTGAATTATTTAACGGCTCAAGACGTATTGGGATTAATGCGGAAATCGCTATGTTTGAAGCAACGCATGGTATTAATACTCATAAAGGTGCTAACTTTTCATTCGCCCTTTTACTTGTAGCTGTAGGTTATATTATTGAGCGTAAGCAGTTATCGACTTGGTCAGCTTCTCATACAACCGAAGCGTTTCAATTGATTCGTTTAATGACCAAAGATATCTTACTGAAAGATTTTGATGATGTGCATACAAGAGAAAAACTATCTCATGGCGAGAGATTGTATATTGAACATGGCATTACGGGGATTCGTGGCGAAGCAGTTAGTGGCTACCCTATCTTACAAGATGTGTTGATGCCCTATTTACGTAGTTTAGATGATCCAATACTAGAACATAATTTATTAAAAGCATTGCTACTCATCATGGGACACATTGAAGACGGCAATATTATTCACCGGGGTGGGTTCGAAGCTTGGGAAACCATTAAGATGGAAGCACTTACTTTATTTAATGATCCTAATGAGCCGAGCGAATTTCTAGAAGCGCTGCACGAATATGACCAAGTGATGATTGAACGACATCTGAGTCCTGGTGGAGCGGCGGATGCTTTAGCTTTAGGTATCTTCTTGTCTCTATTAGAACAAGCAGATTTTTAATACAGCGCCCTTCTTCCTTAGTGAGCTATATTTTCTAACAAAAATACAGTATAATGAAGATATAATTGGAAACAATTAAATAAAGGATAACAGAGTAAAAAATAAGCGTGAAGTGTTCTTAGATGGGATGTTGCTAAGAAACGAAACTTGGTTCACTGAACTAGGTGCGATTTATTTTTGCATTCGCTGCATATCACTGTGTGGCTCTCTGTGAAAGAGGAGAGTATTTATATGAACAAGAAGGTAGACGTCGAGCAGAACATTAGACCAAGGAAAGTTACAACGTCGCAGTTAACTTTAATGGCGGTTATGATCGCCGCAAGGATTGTCTTAAGTTTCATTCCGTCTTTAAATTTCGGTAACTTAGCTGAAATCGGCCTTGGCTTTGTCGGTACAGCTTTTAGTGGGATTTTATTTGGTCCCTTTTTCGCTTTGCTCGTTTCAACAGTGACAGACTTAATCACTTTTTTCATTAGTGGGAGTGGGTTCTTTTTCCCTGGCTTCACGTTAAGTGCCGCTTTAGGTGGATGGATTTACGGCTGGGTTCTATGGCGTAAGCCAATCAGTTGGAAACGTGTGTTTGTTGCGGTTTTACTCGTGACATTAATTATCAATTTAGGTTTGAATTCCGTGTGGATTCGCATGATGTATGGCCGAGCATGGGCTGCTTTCATGCCAATGAGAATTGTTAAAAATCTTATCTCATTACCAATTAACACGATTATATTAACGTTCCTATTCAAGTCACCAACCATCGAAAAACTCATTAAAAAATATCAATTTTAAAAACATTCAATAAAAACCCTCTGTCTAGCGTGCGAGCCCAGTGATTACTGGCACGTTGGACAGAGATTTTTTGTTTTTTTACATAAAAATCCTTTATAATATAAGGAACAAGTAATCAGGAAAGGTGATAGTATGGTTAAAAAAATTGCAATTATTGGTGGGGGTATTGTCGGTTCAACGGCGGCTTACTATTTAGCGCGGTCTGGTCACACAGTCACAGTCTTTGACCACGGAGTTGGCCAAGCTACGCGTGCTTCTGCAGGTATTATCTGCCCTTGGTTCTCTTTACGTCGGAATAAGCCTTGGTACTTTCTAGTATCTAAAGGGGCTGAGTTTTATCATCAGTTTATGCAAGATTTGAAAGATGATGGTTATAATACAGACGCCATCTATCAAATCGATGGTACGATCATGATTCGAAATACAGATAAACGCGTTCAAAAAGACCTTGATCAAGCAGAAGCGAAACAAGAAGCTTCACCTTCAATTGGAGAAGTTAAGAAACTTTCAACAGAAGATATCTCGGATTATTTACCTTTAATTGAATCGGATCATCCAGCGACGTGGGTTGAAGGTGGGGGTCGCGTTCATGGTGATGCCCTTATTGATACACTTCACCAAGCAATTCAAGACTTAGGTGGGAAAATCATTCGTGAAAAAGCCCAACTTAAGAAAGAAAGTGGGGATATCTACATTTCTACCCCTTCGGTGGCTAAGCATAATTTTGACCGCTTACTTCTTTCTCCTGGTCCTGGTTTAACAAACTTATTAGAACCTCTAGGATACAAGGTTGATATTCGTGCTCAAAAGGGTCAACTCTTTGTGCTTAAACATACTGACTGGGTTGACCAACATTGGCCAGTGATCATGCCTCCAGGACAAAGTGATATCATCCCATTCAATAATGGTGAAATTATCATTGGTGCAACACACGAAGATGACCAAGGCGACAACTTAGATGTTGATGAAGCTGTGCTACATGAATTACGAGATGAAGCTAGAAAATGGATGCCAAGTGTTGATGACCATGACATCGTTGAATCTAAAGTAGGAACACGGGCGCATACGTCAGATTTCTCAGTGCTTGTTGGTGTAGTACCAGACTTAGACAATGTCTGGGCAATCAGTGGCTTAGGATCATCTGGTCTAACAAGTGGGCCATTCTTAGGCTATCAGTGGGCAAAACTCGTTGAAACTGATGCTTGGGACATTGATAAAGAGGCTTTTCCGATTGAAAAATACATTCAAGCAAATGACGCTCAATAGTCAGCTCACCCTGCCAAGATAAGTAATTCTTATAATCACATGATTAGAGTTTTAATTGAAAACGTGGTATATTTGAATTAGCAATTTATTTTATTATTATCCTTGAGGAGGATGTTCTTATGTGGAAAGAGTTTAAAGGCTTTATTGCGAACGACAGCATTATCACTATGGCAACCGGTATTATTATGGGTTCTGCATTTACTGCAATTGTTAATTCATTAGTTAACGATATTTTCATGCCGATTATTGTGGCAGTCACAGGTCAAGCAGATGTATCCGGTGTTGCTATTTCAATTGGTAACACTGAATTAGCTGTTGGGTTATTCTTACAAGCTATTATTAACTTTATCTTAGTGGCTTTATTCTTATACTTAACACTTAAAGCGTTAGAGAAAGTACAAAATAAAAAAATCGTTGCTCCAGACGAAGAACCTGCTGGACCAACTGAAACTGAATTATTAGAAGAAATTTTAGGAGAATTACGTAAAAAATAATTCTTTAGACATTAAAACTCAGGCAACCTGTTAAATTAACAAGGTGCCTGAGTTTTTTGCTTTTATTCATTCTTCTGGTTGCGAAAATCCACTACACCAGATAAGGCTGCGAAGATCATAGCTGCAATCGGCCAAATGAACCAACTGCGTCCCCAATCCGCTGTGATAAAACTATAACCAAGGAAGATCGCTGTCACCAAAGGCCAATAGATACCGGCTAGACGTTCAACTACTTCACTTTCCTCATCCTCTGGCTGACGGTGATTAAGTAATGTATTCAAACTGCCCCAATAAATTCCTGTAGAAATCAACATATAGATAGCCATAGAAACCACCGCGAAGAAAATCCCTACAACATAACCAATATGGTCTTCCGCAAAACTAGGAAATAACAGGTTAATGATAATGATTGGAAGTACGCTCACTATGATTAAACCAACGCCAAAGGATAATTGTCGCGTATGAATCGGACGATAATTGTCTATCTCTTTCTCAACAAATCCACGAACACCGAACTCCAACTCAAAAGCTTCTTCTAAAAACGCAAAGTTTTGCATACGCATACTCGCAAAGATCATCACACCGACACCTAAGGCTACAAGTAAGAACAGCGCACTAATTCCAATCGCTTCACTGACATTCTCTGGAATTATTCGAAGCATCGATGGTGTTGTTAAAGTCACAATCGGAATGACACTACTTATTAGTAGCACAACCCCTATACCAATTCGATGAGCAAAATCTGACTTCTCTTCTAAGTATTCTTTAGCTGTATTCAGTGACACAGACACATAATCTGCTTTTGGCAACTCGGGTTCAGCTGCTACTTCCTCTTCTGTTTCTAAACTTTCATCATCATCATTTAAGAGATAATCGGTTGTGACACCAAAAAGTTTTGAGAGTTTAAGGACTTTGTTTAAATCGGGTGTCGCTTGATTGCCTTCCCACTTTGAGACTGACTGACGACTGACATTCAACTTTTCAGCTAGATCCTCTTGCGTCATATTATATCTCTTTCGCAAGTGGATAATTTTGTCTGCTAATATCATAAATAACACTCCTTATGTTCTGTATTCATCTTTCTTTTCCTACCCTTATTATCTCTCAAATGATAGTTGCAAACTATACAGTGCACTGTATAATTGCGCAACTAGCGGTTGCAAATGGCTACATATTAGCATTTCTTTCCTATTAACAATATATACTTAATTCCTGAATAATTCATACCTCTAATTTCAGAGGCTGTTTTATCAATATTGTTATATTTTCTTTATCGTTTTCCATTTTCTATCCTAATTATTTATTTTTTTCGGTCTACTTAATTATTTTGAGACTTTTCACTTTTTGAACTCAAATTTTAGGCGCACTTCTCCCTGGGCCATTTGAACTTTTTAAAAATCAGGTTCTTTAAATGTACTGCCGAATCCTTTGGATTTTCCTGAATACGGCATAAAACTCTCGCTGATAAACATGAGAAATCGATAGTTTTAAATACATTTGTCTTGCAGTGCTGACTAGTTTTCCAGCCACTTTGAATAGACGGAAACGGATTGTGTCCACTTGGAGTCCTTTCGATTTTGGCTCAAAACACAAGGTGCGTAAGAAGTTAACCAGATTGTACGCCAACAGGCTAATCATCATGCGGGCCTCGTTTTCAATGAATCTAGGACTATCTGTTTTATCAAAGAAGAAGCTGTTCTTGGCTTCTTTAATGTAGTTTTCCATGGTACCGCGTTTATTGTAGGTTTCAAACACTCTTTTAGCTGAGATGTTTTCTGAGAAATTCGTGACAATAAAGGAATGCTTAAAAAGGAGTTCGCCTACTTCTCGAGTTGAACGAATACACACTCGACGCGGTTTGAACCATGAAGCTGCTTGGTAGGAAACCGAATGATAATAGACTTCTTTTTCATCCCAAGGATGATGGTTATCATAGAACACAAACTCTTCCGCTAAACGATATAAATTCCTATTGGCCTTTAGCCGAATGACATACTGATTTTCGTATAAGTCGCATAAATCATAAACATCCGGTGTCGCGAAACCACTGTCTCCACGAACGAGAATATCAGTGGTTGGAATCGTTTGGTTATAATGTTCCAATAACGGTTCAAGAAATTCTTTGACCCCGTTGGAAGTGTATTGATTTCCTGATCGAAGCTTGGCTTTTAAAAAGTCGCCAGTCAAGCCGTCAAATGCCACTAAAGGATGGTAGCCATTCGTTCCATAATGGGCGTTGTAAGCAGTTTGTTCTTGATGACCAAAGGTATCCGAATGGGTAGAATCTAAATCGATAATCATATTTGTATCGTTGCGAACCAGACGGGCTTTGTCAATTAACGCTTGATTGAATACTTGAAGCGTCTTAATTGTCTCACCTTCTACACGATCATAGAGTCGAGAGATTGAGGATTGAGAAGCCAGCGGCTCATCGGTTAAGAGCGTCTGTAATACCGGATCATGCTGTAGAATATTTGCAGCAGAGTCGGTGTTATAACCGGCTACAATTTGCAGCACTAACTGTTTTAAAAGCTTATGATTCGTATGCGTCCAATATTTTCAACTGTCGTTAAATCGAACAATCTTTTTAGAGAGCTGAGTAAATTGGAAAGCATCCATTAATTCATCGATTAAAATCAAACCAGAATCACTTGATAAACGACCACCATCATGAGAAACGATTAAGTTACTGTTGAATTTCACTGCATTTTCTTGTAAAGTAACCATTGAGAGAACCCCTTTCTATGGTTGTTTGTAGTGAATTAACCATATCAGAAAGTGGTTCTTTTTTCATCACCTAATGGGTGATGAAGTAAGTTGCTTTAAATACTATTAAATTAATGTTTAAAAACAATATTAGTAAAACTATGAATTATTCAGGCTAAATATTAGTTCATCTGTTATTATTTATGCTTTTAATTTTTTCTTGCATAACTTTTAGCCTAGCCAAGCCAGCTTCAATCATCTTAGATTTTTCTTCTAAGTAGTTTACTTTATTATCTAATAGTTGGATGATTTCTTGATAATCATCATGTGTCATTGAGTAGATTTCATCAATTGATTGATATTTTTCATCAATATCAACAAGCAACTTTATTTCAGAAAGCGTAAAGTCTAAACCTTTTAATTGTTTAATTTGTTCTATTCTTTCTAAATCATGATCTGCATATTCTCTGGAATAACTTTCCCTATTAGGTTTCACAAGTCCTAATTTTTCATAAAACCTAATTGTATCTTTTGATAAACCAGATAACTTAGTAATATCTTTTGTTTTCATTTTGATTACCTTTCTCTTGACATAGACCTTACTCCATCTTTTAAGATAAGTATAACAAATAGTAAAGGAGAATTTCATGATTTTATTTAGAATATTTATTTTTTTGTATGGTTTACTTACTGTAATTGCTGTTGGGGAAGAAGTTAAGGTTGAACAATTCAATTGGTCGCATCCAATCTATATTTTGTTAAGTCTTTGCTTAATGATATTTGCGGTAAAAACTGATCCAGAATGGCTATTGTATTTTGGATTGATTGCTCTTATCATTTTTGCAGTATTCATGGGAGTGACAACAAACTCTTTTCACTGGATACATCTGATTGTCCGATTAATCACTTCAATTACGCTTATATTCGTATGGAATTGGTTGAAATAAGATAACTAATGATTGTTGAATAAATCAATTGTTAGATGTTATCTTACCTAAATTATGAAAAGTTTCTAAAAATTCAGGTAAAACACTAATTTAACAGTGTTTTACCTGATTTCTTGTTATTTTCAGTTTCTTACTATTGCTTGTGTTATATGTAACTATTATAAAATAAATGCTTATTACAGGGAAAGTATTAACCACTTAAAGTATCTTTTTCAATAATTCAAAAGAACGTTTGAGTTCCATTTTTTTGTAATATAATCCAAATAAAAGGAGACATGGATTGAAACATTACACTATAAAACAAGTGAATGCACTTGAATATCAAATTTTACAAAAGTTTCTTTATGAGGCATTATTTCAACCGGATCCCAAGAATCTCTTTCCATTTTCGATTGTCGAGACAGCAGAACTCAATAAATATATTGATAAATTTGGCCAATTGATAGGCGATTATGCCATTGCAAGTTATGATGGAGAAAATCCAATTGGCTTAGTTTGGGTACGACTTGTTGAAGGCTATGGGCATGTGGATAGTAAAACTCCAGAATTGAATATCTCTATCCTATCCCCATATCGTGGTAAGGGGATAGGGCGTACATTATTACAGAGTATGTTCCAATTACTAAAAGACAAAGACTACAAACAAGTATCGTTATCTGTGCAAAAGGCTAACCGAGCTTTGACGTTGTATCTAGCGCTAGGCTTCGAAATTTATACCGAGGATGAAGAAACGTTTACAATGATTTATTCATTGATTAATAATGATTAACTAGACTACCTCGAGTCCAGTTTGCTTTTTGTTTATAAGAAGTTTAATATGGGTAGATGATTAAGAAAAGAGGTTATTGTATGCATGATTTTGTCGCCTTAGACGTTGAAACGGCCAATCAGAATCGTTATACGATTTGTTCCATCGGGATGGTACGTTTCAAATATGGGGAAATACTGGACAGTTATTACCTACTGATTAATCCAGATGAAAGTTTCTCATTGGCGAATATTCATGTTCATGGCATTCAAGAGCATGAGGTCATTTCTTCGCCGAGATTTTATGATATAACTAAACAAATTGAAGATTTTATTGGAGGGCGACCGGTTGTTGCTCATAATGCAACGTTTGATATGGGCGCTTTGAAAGATAATTTTAATCGCTATGGTTTAGAAATACCTGCCTTTAAATATGCTTGTTCATATCAACTTGCAAGGGCAGTGCGTAAGAACTTTTATAATTATAAATTAAGTACGATTGCGAATTACTATGGCATACCTTTAACGCATCACGATGCTTTATCAGATGCTAAAGCGGCAGGGCTTATTGTATCTAAGTTTATACATGAAAATCGGTTTTCAAACTTAGATCAATTAGTTAGACCTGAATAATTCATACTTCTAAAATTTAAGTTATTTTCACAGTTCTTTTTCAATTTTGCTGTGTTTTGTAATTTTTTCGGATGTTTTAAAATTTCCCGAAATTTTTCCGTGCTGAAAAACATGAATTAATTTTAACCAACCAGATTTTGGGCGCACTTCACCCTTGACACCCTTATTTGTTTTTTTAAATAATAGCTTTTTAAATATATTGCCGAATCCTTTGGATTTGCCTGAACACAGCATAAAACTCTCGCTGATAAACATGCGAACTTGATAATTTTAAATACATTCGCCTGGCAGTAGTGACCAGTTTTCCCGCCACTTTAAACAATCGAAGGCGAATCGTGTTTACTCGTAGTCCTTTCCATTTTAAATCAAAACAGATGGTGCGTAAGAAGTTAACGATGTTGTAAGCCAGTAGGCTAATCATCATACGTGCTTCATTTTCAAGGAATTCAGGATTATCCGTCTTATCAAAAAAGAAACTGTTTTTTGCTTCTTTAATATAATTTTCCATCGTACCACGCTTGTTGTAAGTTTCAAACACTCGTTTGGCAGAGACGTTTTTTGAGAAGTTCGTGACAATAAAGGCATGGCGAAAAAGTAATTCGCCGACTTCTCGTGTTGATCGGACACAGACCCGGCGAGGTTTTGTCCATGAAGCGGCTTGATAAGGCACATTCTGATAGTAAACTTCTTTTTCATCCCATGGATGATTATTATCATAGTACACAAATTCTTCAGCTAAACGAGTCAAGTTTCGATTGCTTTTTAACCGAATGACATACTGATTTTCGTACAACTCACATAAATCATAAATAGCTGGGGTTGCGAATCCACTATCCCCACAAACGAGGATATCTGTCGTAGGCACCGCTTGGTTATAATGTTCCAATAAAGGTTCAAGAAACTCTTGACTCCATTGGAAGTATATTGATTTCCTGACCGAAGTTTTGCTTTCAAAAAGTCTCCGGTCAGCCCGTCAAAGGCCACCAAAGGGTGGTAACCATTCGTTCCATAATGGGCGTTGTAGGCAGTTTGTTCTTGATTGCCGAAAGTATCCGAATGTGTTGAATCTAAATCGATAATCATATTGATGTCATTGCGGACTAACCGTGCCTTATCAATTAATTTTTGATTGAAGACCTGTAAACTACGAATTGTTTTTTTCGTTATGCGATCAAAGAATCGGGAGATAGACGATTGAGAAGCAAACGGCTCATCAGATGCCAGTGTTTGTAAGACTGGATCAGCTTGTAAAATATTTGCCGCTGAATCTGTGTCATAACCGGCTATAATCTGTAAAACGAGCTGCTTTAAAATCTTATCAATCGTATGGGTCCAGTACTTACGCCCCTCATCAAACGTCACTATATTTTCAGAATATTTAGTGAATTGGAATGCATCCATCAATTCGTCGACGAGCACCAATCCAGAATCACTGGATAAACGACCACCTGTATGAGAGACATGTAAATTATTATTGAATTTTGCTACTGTTTCTTGTAAAGTATCCATTGAGAGAGCCCCTTTCTGTTGTTGTTGTAATGAACTAACCATATCAGAAAGGGGTTCTTTTTACATCACCTAATGGGTGCTGAAGCAAACAAATATAAAAGTGATAAAGTCAACGTTAACATAGCTTTTTAGAAAAACTATGAATTATTCAGGTTAAATTAGTCTGTTTGATAATTTTAACGAAAATTACAAGCTAAATCGTGGTCATTGATAATCCCAATAGCTTGAAGGTATGAGTAAATTGTGACACTGCCAATAAATTTAAACCCGCGTTTCTTCATATCTTTTGTCACTGCATCACTTAAGGGGCTTTGAGTAGGCCGTTCCTCATCTAATTGACTCACGACTTGCTCACCTGAAACAAAGCCCCAGATGTAAGCATCAAATGTGCCAAACTCTTCTTGAACTTTCATAAAAGCTCGTGCATTCGCAATCGTAGCTCTTATCTTCCCTTTATGACGAATAATTCCTGCATCATTTGAAAGACGTTCAATGTCTTCTTCACCGTACTCAGCGATTTTTTCATAGTCAAAGTGATCAAAGGCGTTTATAAAGTTCTCTTTTTTGGATAAGACGAGTTGCCAGGATAAGCCGACATGAAAGCTTTCCAATATTAACCATTGAAATAACAATTGATCGTCATGTTCCGGCACTCCCCAGATATGATCATGGTATTCCACATAATAATCTGGTTTGCCCGCAATCCATTCACAGCGTTTGATTTCAGTCACTTTTTCCACTCCTTTTAATAAAAAATATCGAACAAACCAATCGCAATTAATAAGATGATAAAGGCATAATTCAGCTCGCTAGTAAGTAAAATATAAGCTATATATTCACGAACAATTGAGAATGGCCATAAATACGATGGTGTACCTGCGCCTTGATAGTAGGCTTTAAAGTGACTTTGGCGCGCAATATAGGTCGCCCGCATCAAGTGAAAGCGGCTCGTAATGACCGCCACTTTCCCGGACAGGCGATGTTCTTTAATTAGCTCATTGGCGAATTTAAAGTTTTCATCCGTATTTTTCGCTCGTGGTTCTAATAAGATATCTTCGGCTGGGATTCCTTTTTGAATTAAATAATTCTCCATCCCCTCAGCTTCTGAATACGTTGACTGATGCTGAGGACCGCCGGTAACAATAATTGTGATTTTTGAATGAGTTCGGCTCTTCTGTCTATAATACATTTGAATTGCCTCGTCTAACCGTCGTCTCAAGACATTCGTCACATTATCTATGTCATCTAACTGACTTCCTAAGACTAGTAAAATCGTTGCTTGCTTCCCTCTCGACCACAAACTAATCGCAAAATTTAGCGTAATATAGCACAGAAACGTCCCGACAAAGTAAATCGATAAGTAAATATAAATACCAATAATTTCTTGGATTTGTATATCATTCAAGCGTAACATTGCCCAAATCGTTGCCCCGACAAAGACAAGCAAGGTAAAAGCTAGGATAAGATTAAAAATCGTCCTTGAAATCTTCGGTGAAGGTTGTCGGACGGTCTGATTAATTGCTAAGATCGCAATCAGTAATAAGACAAACGGCACTGCCGCAATGAAAAAGCCACTAATAATATATAAAAAATATCGAAACATAAAGACAGGTGTCCAATTACTTTGTAAAACCAAGCCCATTAAGAAGCTATTTAAACCGTACAAAGCGAAGGCAGACGGTTGGAGCCAAGAATAATTCGTCAAAAAAGAGAGGAGAAATAGCACCAAAAATACAATGGCAATTCCATACAATAGCACTATTTTCCCCCCTCTGAATATTTTTAAGTTAAGTTATGATAATCATTATAAACAATTTGCTTTTTAACTTCACGAATTTTTGCAACTTCTTTAATGGCGTCTTTCGCTTGAATCCCTTTGGTGGTCATCATTAATTCCACGTGTTCTTTATAAGGTAAATTCGATACCGCTTCGTCTATGGCTGTTTTCACAGAGCCACCTTCGATTAAGAGGACGCATTCCCCTTTAAGTTCACGGTCTTTAAGATGTTCACTCACTTCCGCTGCACTCGCGCGAATGTATTCTTCATAACGTTTTGTTAGTTCACGCGCGATGACAACCTGCGTGTCTTCTCCTAAATGCGTCACAACTTGCGATACAGCTTGTTTAATCCGGTAAGGTGATTCATAAAAAATCGCCGTCTCATCTCTTTGCCCGACAATTTCTAAAGCCGCTTTTTGATCTGCCTTCCCTCGTGGGAAAAAGCCATAATAAGTAAACTGTTCACTTGGTAAACCTGAAGCAACTAGGGCAGTTAAAGCCGCATTCGCTCCTGGTAACGCCACAACTGTCAAATCCTCTTCCAGACAAGCTTGAACTAGAGGTTGCCCAGGATCATTAATTAAAGGCATTCCGGCATCACTGACTAAGGCAATTGTCTTACCTTCATGTAATTCATTAACCCAAGCTGTGACTTCATGACTGCGTGAATGTTCATGAAAACTACGTAAATTCGCTTGAATATCAAAATGATTTAATAACTTAATCGTATTTCGTGTATCTTCAGCTAGGACAATATCAGCCTCTTTTAAGATATTGACGGCCCTAAACGTCATATCTTCCAAATTACCAATCGGTGTTGGCACTAAATATAATATTCCTGCGTCTTGTTGTTGGAAACTATGTTGTTGCACACTGATCCTACTCCTCTATTGGCTCTTCGTCTTTATTATCGGTAAATTTATTTACAAAGACAAGTTGTCGGCTTCTAACATCTGCTTGTCCATGCTCTTTTAAGTATTTTTCCTTTTGGGGGCGGGTTAATCGTTTAAATTTTGCTTCAGCACTCATTGCTAACGACTTGCTCTCCCAACGTTCCGCATAGATCATGCGAACCGGAAGTCGTTTGCGAACACGGGTATATTTCGCTCCCTTACCCGCATTATGGGTAGCCAAGCGGTTAGCTAAGTCAACGGTATAACCTCCGTATAGCGTGCCGTCTTGACAGAATAAGACGTAGAAATAATATGCCTGTTTACTCGCCATTATACATCGCCATCAATATCGGTGTATATTCATTGTTATCTTCATGAACTACAATTACCGGTTCAATCTTCACACCGCGACGTCCTCCGCGATATATCGCTTCAATTAAGACACCATTCGCATTCAAGTCCTTCTTCGGATGAATAAACTGAATACGGTGAATACTGAAATGGTGATTTAGCAATGTTTCGATTAAATCATCTAAACGACTCGGGCGGTGAACGATAAATAATTTACCTTTTTCTCGCATAATTTGACTTGCCTTTTTGACCCATTGTTCCATCGTCAGCATCAATTCATGACGCGCTAAAGCATGACTTGTCAAACGGTGGGTCGCATTACTACTTTCTGCTAGAAAGTACGGTGGATTACAACTAATAATGTCATATAATTGCCCTTGTGTATGTTTAAGATCATTAATATCTCCTTGAACAAAGGTAATTTGGTCCTCTTTACCATTCCACTTCGCACTGCGTCTTGCCATATCTACTAAAGGTTCCTGCAGTTCAATACCGTTTAATGGTGCCTCTGTTCGATGGGACAGAAGTAGCGGGATGACCCCATTGCCACTACAAAAATCCAAGTATTTAAATTTATTTCCTTTAGGTAATTTAATGAAGTTTGCTAGCAATAAAGCATCCACTGATAAAGTAAAATACTCTGTACTTTGAATAATACCTAACTTTCCACCTAAAAATGAATCAACTCGTTCAGTTGAATGAACGAGTTGAGATTTATTTTGAACATCCATGAACAAGCCTCCTCAAAAATGTATGTTATGAACGATTTCCTAAGCGTTCTAGAATTTCCTGACAGAACAGACATTGCTCATTAGAAGAACGACGTGATCCGAAAAACTCATGACACACATGAATCCCTTCGTTATAAAAGCCTAGAAGACTCTCGCGCCCACTACTTGTCTGACTATCCTCTTCCCCTTCAGTCACGTCTTCTTGAGCGTCTGTTTGAAATTTAATTAACAGACTTTTCAAATCATTGTTACTCATACGTAGTTTATTGTTTTCCTCAACTAAGTTGTCAATGACTTCTCTCAGCTGTGCCACTGTATCACTTAACTGAAGCAAATGTGTCTCTGCTTCATCAAACATTTCTAAGTAATTATTTTTGTCTCTCATTGTTTGGCACACCCTCTCTTCTTCGTATATATTATTGACTTGCTAAGATAGCAAGGCGTTCCGTAGCTAACTGAGGCGCAACATTTGCCTGTAATCGTTGTTTCGTCTCAAGAATCAAATCGTTTAATTCTAAAATATGTGCTAGCGACGGTTGTTTCGTTTTAATCACTTCGTTAATAAAATAAGCTTGGGTTAAATTCTCTACTTCGGTATTTGACAATATTCTCAACATACTATGATTTAAGATTAATAAATAATCCATACCGTCTAAAGCCTGTTGAACACTCAAGGAGTTTTTTAGTTGGGTTTGAACTAAGATCACTGCATGAAGATTCCGATGAGCCAGTGTTGAATAAAAATAATTCAACGATTTAAACCAATTCGTTACGTCTGCTTCTTCATAATCGCTCACAAGTCTTTGGGCAGTTTCCGAAGACATCTTTGCGAAAATACGGGCATGCGCCTCGGATACCCCAGTTTCAATATAGTAAGCTACTCGATCACTTACATTCGCTCTTGGAAAGTGAACTCCTTGAACACGGGATTGAATCGTTGGCAGCAGATTACTTTTGTCTTGAGTATAAAGAACTAAGTAAACTCCTTCAACAGGTTCTTCTAAAAAGGTCAGTAAGGCATTCGCACTCGAAGGGTTCATTGTTTCAGCACTTTCAATGATTGCTAACTTGAAGTTACTTTCAATCGGACTGGTTGATAACCATTCTTTCAGTTCACGAATTTGATTCACTCGAATGGATTGCCCGTCCGGTTGAATTGAAACGACGTCAGCTAATTGATGATCTTGTGCCTTTTGACAATGTTCACATACGCCACAAGGTTGACCTACCTCATCCTTATTCAAACAACCTAATGCTTTAATCAGTTCGGTTGAGACATGCTCTTTACTTTCATAATCATCACCCGTAAATACATAGCCATGCACGAGTCGGTTTTGGTGAATTAATTCATAAAAATAATGACTTAATTGCCCCATATAGACACCTCTAGACTAGAATCGGTAGAAACTATCAATTGGTAATACGAATACAATCGCTCCACCTACTTCAACTTTCATCGGAAATGACGTTGCGACGTCTAAGTTCATATCTAAGTTCGCTGGGTAAGCAACGACTTGATCTCTTTGCTCTGAACAATCGCGAATAATATCTAAGACTTTATCAACGTTATCGTCTTCCACTCCAACTAAAAAGGTCGTATTTCCGTGTTTTAAAAATCCACCTGTACTACTTAATTTAGTAGCGGAAATATTGGCCTCACGAAACGCATTTCCTAATACAGCTTCATCCTGGTCTTGTACAATTGCAATGACTAATTTCATGATGATCCTCCTCTTAATCTATAAGTTCCTTGTCTTTTAATATTGCGATACATTCTTGTGCAACCTCTTCAACACTTTGGCTGCCGTTCACTAATATAATTCGTTCATTCTCTTTTTCAAAATTCAAGAAAGCTTCTCGCACCATTTGGTGGAAATCAATACTCTCTTGATCTAAGCGGTCAAATTGACGTTGGCCTTGGGCTTTATAAATACGCTCCAAACCAACTTCTGCTGAGACATCAATGAGCAATGTTAAATCAGGCATATGGTCTTCAATCCCAAATTTGTTAATCGCCCAAATATCTTCAACTGGAATGCCTCGCGCAATGCCTTGATATGCAATAGAGCTATCTACAAATCGGTCTGTAATAACGATTTGGCCTTTTTCTAAGGCTGGTAAAATCGTCTCTATTAAATGTTGTCGACGACTCGCAGCGAATAGTAAAGCCTCTGTTCTTGCATCCATAGCGGTATTATCTACATCCAGAATCACTTCTCGGATACGTTCCGCAATGGGGCTCCCACCAGGTTCTCTCGTTGTTAATACATCGTACCCAGATGCCTCTAACATTTCTTTTAGTGCTCTTACTACACTTGTCTTACCTGAGCCATCAGGTCCTTCAAGTGAGATAAATTTTCCTTTAGTCATCTCTACACTCCAACTCATTTATAACTCACGCCTACCTTCAATGGCTCTAAATAAAGTCATTTCATCTGCGTATTCAATATCACTACCTACAGATAAGCCGTGGGCCAGACGTGTTACTTTAATCCCGGCAGGTTTGATTAAGCGTGATAAGTACATCGCCGTCGCTTCACCTTCAGCGGTAGCATTGGTCGCTATAATCACTTCTTTAATTGTCTCATCCTCAAGTCGTTTAATTAAACTTGGGATATTTAAATCCTCTGGCCCTGTTCCTTCCATCGGTGACAAAACGCCACCTAACACATGGTACAGGCCACGGAATTCTTGCATTCGTTCCATTGACATGACATCTCTAGTATCTTCTACAACAAGCACTTGGCTACGGTCACGACTTTCATCCGTACATACAATACATGGATCAGAGTCTGTAATATTTCCACAAATACTGCAATGCGTTAAGTCACGCTTTGCGTTAATTAAGTTTTGTGCAAATTCCAAAACATCTGCTTCGTTCATATCAAGCACATAGAAAGCATGTCTTGCGGCTGACTTTGCTCCAATCCCTGGTAATTTCGTAAAGGAATTAATCAACTTCGCAATCGGCGCTGGATATTGCATACAGTCTCCTACTTTCTACTAAAACGGTAAGTTTAATCCTTGAGTGAATTTCCCTAAACGTTGTTCAGTTGCTTTATCAACTTGTGCTAAAGCATCGTTCACAGTCACAATGACTAAGTCTTGTAACATATCGATATCTTCTGGATCCACTAAATCTTCTTTGATTTCTAATTCAACGATACGTTTTGCTCCAGTTACTTTAACTGTTACTAATTTATTGTTATCAGATGCTTCAAAAATTGACGTTTCAATCGCTTTTTGTTCTTTCTCCATATCTTTTTGCATCTTTTGCATTTTTTGCATCATACCTTGCATGTTTCCCATTTTCATAAATATATCTCCTTTTTGTGCTTTCTGGGCGAGCAATATTTTACTTAAATATTCGCTCACTCAGCCTCTCACTTTTAATTTTGTTCATTATATATACTAATATAATGTTTATCTCACTTATGTTAGTGCGGTAGAGCCAATGATTTCATCCGCTCGTCAAACGATTCATCTTATCTTTCTTTTTATGCATCATTCTGTCATTTTTGCACAAACAAAATAAGCTTAAATGCTTAGCTCTATTATAACATAATCTGATATTTTTCGGACTACCAACGGCATTTTTCATATAATAATCTATAAAGGCTTCCCTTATTCCTAGATTAACAATATTATTGCTATAATTTTCAAAATACTATACTAAAAAAACCATTTAGCTTATTTCTTGTCAGATATTGACAAGGCCTAAACTAAACGGGTTTTATTTAAAGGATTTTATTTAAAACGGTCAAAGATCGGCTTTATTGGCCAATATAGTAACGGGACTAGAATAGCTGTGACAACGCCAGTAAATAAAGAAGCTGGCAGTGCTGAAATCGCGCTAGCCACTGCGCCACCAAGGATTGAACCTAACATCAATTGTTGGATGATATATTTGAAAAATATCACCACAATCTTAGTCACTGCTCCGACAATACCTAGTGTGATAATGTTTCGCATTCGGTTATCGTAATGAAACACGTAACGAAAGATGCATTCTACCACTAATAGAACGATAAAGTTCTCAATTAAGGTGAAAAGTACGACTGGTAAATAACCGGACGTAATATCAAAAATCGCTAAGCCAAGTAAAGCGGCGATGGTTCCCTTTTTAAAGCCCATAAACAATATAGCTAATATCACTAAGGCGTTCCCTGGATGGACAAACGTATTGCTAATTGCTGATGGCATTGGGATTCGAATCATATAAATTGCCAAGACAATTAAGGCAGCATACGTAGCCATCTGAGTTAAATCTCGTGTATTAATCTTTTCATTATTCATATTCAATACCTGCTCTCATATCTTTAACGATCATAGTAAATATTTACATTCTCTTCACCGAATAATTCGATGGCTTTGGACACAATCTCAGGGGGACCTTCCTCTTCTTCAGGTTCATTATTATCTAATTCCATAGCTCGATGACTGGGTGAGCCTTCTTGCGAGAAGATGTCATCAATACTTCTCGTCGAATTCGGCAAAGACGCTTCAAGTGAATCCATCGAATGATTTGATTCTTGGAGCTCTTTTGCTGGAGCTTCCGCACTCTCTTCTCTAACACGCGTTTCTTGTGTCTTTTCAGACACTTCTTGAGTAGATGTTGCTTGCTCGTCAACGACTTCCTCTGTATCAGTTTGGTTATCTGGCACTTCACTTTCAGCTATTGTCTCGACTTCGACGGTTTCTTCTGCGTTGTCAGTTTCATCTTCTTCAATTGGAATCGGTGCGCCGTTATTTTTCTTACGTAACATCGCATAGTTCTTACGGACATCCGCCCATTCACTTGCTAAGATGAGTATGATTTTCATTGACATGCCAGTTTTTTGCTCGACAGTTTCTTCAATGAACTTCATTAGTTCATGGCCGTGTTGAACGTCTCCAGCATAGGCTGGATTCGGGAAGCTAATTAAAGCACTGCCTTCACCGGCTGCTAAAGGTTCTGTTTCAAAGAATTTTGCTCGTTGTTGAGGTGACAATTCATCTAAGACCGCTGGCCAATGCTCTTTCATCAAACGAATATGTTGATGTGTCGCGGTATTCAATACACGGTATACATGATTTAATCTCAATTTATAGCGCGCTTGTTGGCGAGCGGGTCGTTTACGTGGGACTTTCGGTGCTTCTTCGGCCACTGGCTTCGCATCATTAGTTAGTTCCCCGTTACCTTCTTGATTAATCGGTTGGACACCTTGATTAGTCGGCTGGTTCTCTAAGTAAGCACGAATTAATTTATCCTGACTTTGCACTTGTTGGGACAAGGCCGCAAGTTTTTCTTCCAACTGACGCACTGTATCCATTAAAGCGCCATTAACTGCTTCATTGGGTGCGCTAGCAGTATTAGCTTGTTGCCTACCGCTCACCAATTGTTTTTTATCCGTTTGGGCTAATTGAATCGTCATCACTTCAATATATAAGTTTGGTGAGGTACTAAAACGCATTTTTCCTTGTGTTTCATTCAATGTATCAATGAGTACATAATAGAAATTTGCGGGGACTTCTTCACGTAAAGGTTGAATTTCTTGCTCGCTAAGGAGTGTTTGGTTTTGCTTAATATGTAAAGTTAGTAACATATCACGACTGAATAAGATTAATTCATCAATAAAGCGTGCCGCTTGTTTCCCTTTTTGTAGTTGGTCATTGACGATTTCTAAGGCCTCTTCAATATTTTGACGGAAAACCGTTTGAATATAGTTTAATAAAGCCATTTGGTTTAAGCTTCCTGACACCTCAAGTGCAGTTTCAACAGTCACTTCTTCCGTATTAAAAGAAATCGCTTGGTCAAGTAAACTTACGGTGTCACGCATTCCACCATTAGCTGAACGCGCAATGATTGCTAAAGCTTCTTCGTCATAGTCGATGTTGTCATGGTTAAGAATCTCTTCCATTCTTCCAATTAACTCTTGATCTGTATAAAGTTGGAAGTCAAATCGTTGCGTACGCGACAGGATTGTAGCTGGAATCTTATGAGCTTCGGTCGTCGCTAGGATAAATACCACTTGCTCAGGCGGCTCTTCCAATGTCTTCAACAGAGCATTAAAGGCTGCTGTCGTAAGCATATGAACCTCATCAATAATATATACTTTATAACGAGCTTGGCTAGCTGCATAGCGAACGTTCTCACGTAATTCACGGATTTCATCTACCCCATTATTTGACGCGGCATCAATTTCAACCACATCACCTAACTGACCTTCGGTAATTAAGCGACACATGTCACAGTTATTACATGGGTTTCCATCCGTTTGGTTCGGACAGTTAATCGCTTTTGCTAGAATCTTAGCAGCACTGGTCTTACCTGTTCCACGCGGTCCAGTGAATAAATAAGCGTGACTAATATGATTCGATTTGATGGCATTTTTTAGTGTTTCTTTAATAATGGGTTGTCCAACCATCTCGTCAAATGTTTGCGGGCGCCAAACCCGGTAAAGTGCTTGATAACTCATTTATTTTCCCCTTCCACATGTTCATAGTCTACTCATTATAAACAAAAATCCCCTTCATGACTATGAAATAAAATATATTTCACAGTCATAAGGGAAGTCATCTCTTGCTAATATAATCTTACCATATTACAACGCGGTCTTCTGGTGCAAAATACATTTTGTCGCCTTCTTTAACATCAAATGTTTCATAAAACTCATCCATATTACGCACTTGGATGTTCGCACGTAATTCTGCTGGCGAGTGAACATCAATCGAAAGAAGTAGTTGTTGGTACTCAGGACGGGCTTTCAAGCTCCAAATACGCGCCCAGTTCATAAAGAATTCTGCTAAGTTCGCATCATCTTCTTGTTTTGTTGCTTCTAGCGCTGCAGTTAAGCCACCGCCATCGGCGATATTTTCTGAGACAGTCAATTTACCGTTTACTTTTCCACCCGCAAATTCAATGCCATCCCATTGCTTAATCATCGCTTGCGCTCTTTGATCAAAGGCTTCCAGATCTGCTTCTGTCCACCAATTATTCATATTTCCTTGTGCGTCAAATTTTGCTCCATTATTATCAAACGCATGCGACACCTCATGAGCAATCACTGCCCCAATTCCTCCGTAATTTTCACTACGAGATTGATTCACACTATAGAACGGCGCTTGTAAAATCGCAGCTGGGAAGCAAATTAAATTATAATTCGGATGGAAGTAAGCATTCACAGTTGCAGCACTCATACCCCATTCACTGCGGTCAACATCTTTGTTCCAACGAGCAAAATCACGTTCATTAAACTGACGAGTAAAGGTCGCAGTATTTGCATAAAAACTCGCATCTTCATCAACTTTTAACTGAGTGAAAATCGCTGGATATGTATCAGGGTATCCAACAAAAATATCCAACGCATCCAATTTCTTAATCGCTAGGTCAATCGTTTCCGGTGTCAGCCACGTATTTGCTTTCAAACGATTTTGATAGACTTGGATCATCGCTTCAACCATCTCGCGCACGTCTTGACGAGCTTTCTCTCCAAAGTATTTCTTACCGTAATAACCTCCAACTACTTGACTAAACGTATTAATTGCAAAATAATAAGCATGCTTTTCGGCACTTTGTGTCTTAGGACTTCCCGACAAAGCCAATTGATATAGACTTCCCGCTTGACGAATCTCTTCAGATAACATTGTAGTTTGGCTGTTGGCTAAATTCACAATCATCCACGCTCTGAGTAATTCAATCTGTTCATTATTAACAATGCCATGGAAAGCTTCAAAAAAATCTGGCTCAGAAACAATGGCTTTATCAATATCTTGACCGATAAGTTCTTTGAATAAAGCTAAGAAGTCAAAGTCTTGTGAGTAGTTTTTGATCTCCTCTGCTGTACGTGGGTTGTATGTAATCGTATAATCCGCTAATTCTTCCGAACTTTTCATATGTGGAATAAATAAAGCATCGAACTCAACTGCTTGTTCAACTAAGTTTGCAGCTTCAACTGACTCAAATCCCATTAATTCAAGAACCTTTTGACTCATATCTTTATACACCACTAACAAGCGCTCTCCCGCTTCATTACCTTCTTGGTAATATGTTGTATCTGGTAAAATCGTACCCGGCACAGATAAACCTAAGATGTATGTGGATGTATCTTTCATATCCGGCCCAATGCCTAATGAGAAAGGTAAAGGTAAGCTGTAACGTGCCCACTCTGGTGCAAGTGTCTGCAAGTCTTGAATAGATTCTAAAGCTTTTAACTTTTCTAGTAACGGTTGAACAGGTGTCTCCCCAAGCGCATTGCGTTTGTCGAAATCCATCGCTTGTTTGTAATACTTAAGCATTTCAACTTGTTCACCGTTTGTTAATTCAATTTCTCCAGCAACCATCTTTTCCAGATCAGTCATTAATAATTCCTCTACGCCATCACGCAGATTCATAAAGCCTCCGGTTGACGATTTGTCATCTGGAATTACAGCCGTTTCAAGCCATTCTCCGTTGACCGCTTGATATAAATCATCTTTAATGAGTTCTTTGTCTATTGCCATTCGTTTCACTCCTATTTGAATATTTAGTCTATTATAGCACTTTTATATTAAGCTAGAGTGAAGTGACGCTCACACTTGCTAATATTTTCCCATAAAACATGAGCCAAGACAATCGACAGAATGTCAGCATCTAACCTCATAAAATATCATTAAATTTCTAATTCTTTACGAAGATCAGAAGCCATCTTCTCGTATGCTTCTTCATCGAGGAATGTTTCACCTTGATTCATCGCAAAGCGTGTTCACCACTCAAATTCGCCTTCATATTTAGGTACAACATGGAAGTGAAGATGCGAACCACTGTCGCCGTAAACACCATAGTAAATTTTATCTGGTGGAAAAAGTTTATACATTGCTTTAGCAACTTTAGATATATCAGCAAAGTAGTTATTTCGCTCTTCGTCTGTAATATCGACCATTTCACTCACGTGATCTTTTTACGCAACAATGGTACGACCTGGGTGACTTTGCTCACGGAAAATAATAACCAATGACGTTTCCAGCTCACCTACAAGATAGCCAAACTCATCTAATCATTCACCTTTTTGACAATAACCGCAATTTGGATCCAAACCATGTAACATACCTCCATATTCTTATTCCACACTAGTATATTGAAGATTTAACAAACATCCTACTCTGAAGTAAAATATTTTGAAACTCAGTGCTTTATGCTAAATGTGAGGCATTCTTACCAGCAATGCGCCCGAACGTAAAGATATCCGATAATGCATTCCCACCAAGACGGTTTCCGGCATGAATTCCGCCCGCAACTTCACCGGTAGCATATAGACCCGGAATAATATCGCCGTCTTTAGTCAATACATGTGTATTTGAGTCGATTTTTAATCCACCCATTGTATGATGGACCGCAGGTTTTCTTGGTGTTGCATAGAATGGTGCTTTCTCAACTTTATATTCAAATGCTCCTTTATGAAACTCTGGATCTTCCCCGACATCTACATACGAATTATATTTATGAATTGTATCAACTAATACCGATGGCTCCATACCAATCATCTCAGCTAATTCTTCAAGTGTATCTGCTCGGAATAAAACGCCTTGCTCGACTTCTTTCTCAATCTTCTCATCATTGGTATTCATGGCAGTACCTTTGATGTTCTCATCTGCGATTAAGTAGAATAGTCCACCGTTATCGATTGCTGCTTTAGATAACTCATCTCGACTTCCATATTCGTTAACGAATCGTTTACCTTCTTGGTTCACCATAATAAAGTTTGCAGGAGGCACTTGTAGCCCTGAGAATAGCGCTCCAGTATTTGGATCGGTTGTTGGTAACATTTGAATATAACCCATATCAACTAAATCTGCGCCAACACTCTCACCTAAACGAATACCGTCACCCGTAATAGCAGGTGAATTCGATGTTTTAATATCATCCGCAATCTCAGCCCAATATGTATTATATTTTTGAAGCATCTTCGTGTTTGAACCAAATCCACCTGAAGCAAGAACGACTGAGTCTGCATGAACGATAACTTTGCGCTTGTTGGGTCCATTAGCAATTAAGCCGACAACTTTACCGTCTTCAACGATTAATTCTTCCACTGACGTATCTGTTATAATCTCTCCATCGTGAGCAAGTACGTATTTCTGAAGGGCATCAACATAAGCAAATCCTTCATTCTCTTTCGGTTTGTGACCTCTTCTCCAGTTCGCTCCCACTGGCATTTGGACATTCTCTTTATCGAATTCAACCCCGATATCTTCTAACCAGTGAACTGAGTCTAAGACATTATCCGTTAACGTCTTCACTAAATCATAGTTTCCGTAAGCTTCATTGCCTTCTAGGTCATGTCGTTTACCACCTAGATATGTTTGAATTCGATGCCATAAAGTTGAATCAAATAAAAATTCTTCTTTCCCATCAACTTGGTTGAAATAGTCTTGAATTTGTTCTTTAAGCATATTAAAGTCTTCACGGTATTCCTCGTGGATTTCTGCTTCATCCAGCTCAAGAATGCCTTTTAACGTTGTATCTTCACCGGCTAAAGCTGTCATCCCATTTTGCCAGACAGGGTTGGCCGCATTCATTGGTCCACCCGTTCTAACTGTGTTACCACCAATCGATGGGAATTTTTCAAGCAATGTTACTTTTTTGCTTTCTTGAAGTGTACTTGCGGCTGCACTTAATCCCGCTCCCCCACCACCAATAACAACCACGTCAGTTGTGATTTCAAGTGGTTCTTCTTGAGGTTGTTGCGTTACTCGACGACGTTTTCTCATAACTTCTGCATCTGCTCCAGCTAATTCAACCGCAGTAGCTACTCCATCAATAACCCCTTTACTTGTCACTGTTGCGCCAGAAATAACGTCAACGTTTAACGTTTGACCGTCTAGAATTTCTTCTGGAATACGTGTGAATACAACATCCGCAATTCCTGCTGACTCGCCTTCAGTATCAATTTCAATCGCTTCAATACGGTTCTTTGATAAGCGAACCACCATTGGTAAATCACCATTATGCCCAGGTGTTGTTACTGAGTATTCCCCTGGTATAAATTCGATTTCTTCAGGAATATTCAATAAGTTCGCCACATCAGTAAAGCGGACGAATTTTTTGAAGCAACTTTCTAAGAATTTAATGGTTCCTTCATCTTTTAATTGCTCGTTTTCATCAAAGACTTCATGCACACGTCCTAGTAGAAATTCACTTCCCGGCATTACTGTCGCATTCACACCTGGTGCGTCAAGGACTTGGCGTAAATGAAGTTGCGAACGTGACGATCCTTGAACATCATAAGATGCACCGACAATCATCACAGGTTTACCATCGAACGGGTGCACTTTGAAAGATAGCCATTCTAAAGTACTTTTTAACGCAGATGGAATCGAGTGATTATGTTCAGGTGTCGCAATAATGACCCCATCAGCTTCCATAATTTTTTGGTTTAACTCTTGAATCACTTCACTGTCTGTTTGATCATCTGATTGGTTAAACATTGGCACTTTATCAATTTCTAGTACTTCAATGTCAACATCAGTAAAATGTCCCTTCATATAATGAAGTAACATTCTGTTATAAGAAAACTCAGCGTTTGTTCCAACAATTCCAACAAATTTCATAATTAATTACCTCCTATATCTTAATTATTTCCAAGTAAATGACATTTGACTCTTTCTGATTTTAGACGATGATTCTAATAACTTATTTGTTATTTCAACAAACTCGACGAATTCTTCAAAAACTTCTTCTAATTCTTCAACTTTTGTTTGGTCTTTTAAATTACCTTCCTCATCAAAAGCTTGGCTAGAACGACCTAATAGGAATTCAGAACTCGGCATAATACGCGCTTTAAGTTCAGGCGCATCTAGAATCTGACGTAAATGTGCTTGCGCTCGTGACGACCCAAGTGAGCCTAGGGAAGCTCCTGTAATTAACACTGGTTTGTTTAATAAAGGCTGAGTTGTATATGAAAGCCACTCTAGTAAGCTTTTCAATGCAGCTGTAATCGTGTGATCATATTCTGGGGTACTAATAATAACGCCGTCTGCGGCGAGTATTTTATCTGATATTTCTTGAATGCCTTTTGGAGCAATTCTTTCTTTAGGTTCATTAAAAGCAGGGAAATCTTTAATTTCACAGAGTTCAATATCCGCTTGTGAATTAAAATGCTTTTGAATATATTGTAATAATTGGCGGTTTGTCGACTGATCTGAGTTTGTACCTACAATTCCTATCAATTTCATCTTTAAAATCCCTTTCTATTCATTGTGCATGTGGCAAAATGAGCATGATATTGTAAAAAATTTAGCTCATGAACTTCAATACTTTATACCTATATAATAAATATTAATGACCTATTTGTGAAATATTTATTTAGTTATGGTATCATAAGTAAAAAGCAATAAGAAAGAAGTGTAACATATGACTTTGAATAATTATCAAGATATCTTGCAATACATTGATGTGCTACTCAAACATAATTCATTCACTAAAGCAGCCAAAGATCTGTACATTTCTCAACCTTATCTCACTCAAATTATTAAGAAAATCGAAGATGACTTAGGCACCGAAATCATTAATAGAAAAAGCCCTCAGCTACAATTAACTGAAGCAGGAAAAGTGTATTATCAATATTTGGAAAATTCAGATGCCGAATTAAATCAATTGAAAAACACGTTAATTCAATACAATGAAGATTCTCCCATTTCTCTCAGTATTGGTGTCTTGTCTAGTCTCGCAACCTTTATCTTACCGATTACTTTACCAAAATTTGTTCAAGCACATCCCGAAGTCACGTTAACGATTCTAGAAGATTTACCAAGTAACAGTGAAGCGAAAGCAATGAATCAAGAGATTGATTTCTATATTGGTCAAAATCCAGAGACAGTCTCCCCTTCGTTGATAACACATCTTTGTGGAACCCATCGGTATTATGCTGTGATTCCACCTAGTTCGGATTTATATATCAGTGGCTCTGTTGAATTGAGCTCGAATACAATTGCGATTGATAAATTATTAAGCCAAGACTTGGTGCTAACATCAAGTGGATCTGCAATTCGCCGTCAAATTGACCGCCTTTTAAAACGCTATAGTATCACGCCTAACATTGTCTTAGAGTCCACAAATATTTATACTGTTTCAAAATTTGCAGAGCACGGTTCGGGCGTTGCTTTTATCCCAGAAAGTGCTTTGCCTACTTTACAGGAAGATTTAGAATATAATTTATATCCCATCTCCCTCGACTTAATGTCGGTTGATTTTTTTATCGCTTACTCTTCACGACTATACTTAACTGATTTACATCATGATTTCTTAAATAGATTCATTACGAACGTGCAGACGCATTTGATTGTATAAAAAAATCGTTAGATTCATCGATGAATCTAACGATTTTTTATAAGTTATTTTCTTTATATCTTTTTACAATAATCGGTGTCATGAGACTTGTAACGACCACGACTGTTAGTAGTTTTGCGGTCGCATTTAGGACATATTCCATAAGCACGGGTTTCATTGCCCCTATAACAGTGGGCGTTCTGACCGAGGCTCCAGCTGCTGACATCTTTGAAAGCGAGGCAACTCCATTATTTTTCAATACTTTTGTGTCAAGTGAGAGTTGGTATAGGTTAACTAAATAGTAATCCCACTAAACCGGACTGCGTAGCTTCAATTAAATTTTAACCTTGTCCAATATTCCATCCTAATAAAAGTAGTAAAGCTGCAACTCCTGTCCCGAAAATTTTACGGAACCCTTGTACGATATGTCCAAGTATTATTCCTAAAATCACTGGAATCAGCGTTGAAACGAGTAACATCCATTCACATCCATCAGCATACGATAAACTATAGATAAATACCGGCACTAATGGTATTCGGCAAACAAAGAGGTAATACCAAAGACTGTCTTGTCTTTCTCTTTTCCAAAATCATTAACTAAGGCTAAATAAACCGCAGGATTAATACTTCCAATCGCAACAATGAAGTGCGCAAGTAATAGCACACCATGATTTTTGATTACTTTCTTTAAAGCACCAAGCTTCATACCTGTCCCTGAAAAGAAGCTTATTGATCGACTTCAACATCTTATCATCCCCTATTTGATATTATTTAATTATGTTCAATATATACTATTGTTAAAGGATAATCTTGATATAGTCTAGTTTGAAAGGTCAAATGTGTTTTAGTAATAAAAAATAGAACGCTTGGATTTACAAGCGTTCTTTCATTTAAATAATTGCACAAAAAAAAGGCACATAGCTTCACCACTTATAGCTGCTACCTTCCGGTCCTGACTCATTCATGGTTCCACTATTGCCAACACTTATAATAGCATAAAAGACACTCGAATGCAAAATCTTTTTAGCATTAATTATCGATTTCTAATATTTCTTCCTGCACTAATTTACGAAGGACTGGAATAACCTCTTCTTCAAACCACGGATTAATCTTTAACCAGCGCTGATTCAAAGGCGATGGATGTACTAGTGGGAAGAACTCTGGCAAGTAATCTTCATAATGGCGAACAGTCTCTGTTAAATTTCGTTGACGTGTTTTTTTAAGATAATGCTTTTGTGAGTAATTTCCAATCAACAGAATTGTCTTCAGATTTGGTAACTCATCGATGATACGTGGATGCCATTTCGGTGCAAACTCTTTTCTAGGCGGAACATCCCCAGTCTTAGCCTTACCTGGATAATAAAAGTCCATAGGTAGCTGAGCAATTTTATTTGATTCATAGAACTGTTCACGAGTCAGTCCCATCCATTCCCGCAAACGGTCCCCACTGGGATCATTCCAGAATAATTGCGTTTCTTCCGCTTTACGTCCTGGTGCTTGGCCAATAATCGCCATTGTTGCTTCTTTCGGCGCTTTGAATAAAGGTGGTACCCCGCGTTCAGTATAGGCTCGATTCAATTCATCTTCCATGATTTCTTGATAGATCTTATCCATCATACTGTTTGTCATCCTTCCATTTAATTAACAAGTTGTCCACAATTTACTTTATGTTAAAAATACAGCCCCAAATCCTATCATTATAGGGTAATTTCTATTAAAATATGTGATTAATGCTTCAATTTATCAACAATTAGGTAGTTATCAACAGCTCAGTCTGTGCATAAGTCTGTTGATAAGTCATTTTTCTGTGCATAGTCGAGAGTTTTGAACAGATGTTCCCGTTTTTATGGGGGTTATGCACATCAATCTGTGGATAACTTTATTTTTTTCTTATTTTCACGTAATTCTCTAAAGAAATTGGTTAAAAGTTGTCCACATTCCTCAGCTAAAACTCCTTTAATCACTTGAGGTTGGTGATTAAACCGCTCGTCTTCCAATAGATTCATGAGTGTTCCACCACAACCAGCTTTTAGATCCACTGCTCCGTATACTACATTCTCTACCCGTGAATTGATAAGGGCTCCCGCGCACATTGGACAAGGTTCTAATGTGATATACATTGTTGTCCCTTCCAGTCGCCAGGCATCAAGCGCTTTATTCGCGGCCTGAATGGCCTTAATTTCTGCATGACCTGTAGCATCTAACTCCAACTCACGGACATTATGCCCTCTGGCAATAATTTCACCGTCTTTAACGATAATCGCGCCAATCGGGACTTCTGCCTTCTCTTTAGCCACTAGCGCTTCTTTTATCGCTTCTTCCATCCACTTTTCATGCTCTAATCGCACCGCTTCTTCCATTTCAATTGCCTCTAACATATTTCACCTCGTAATATTTATATCTTTTCATTCGTTATGCACAGCTTCAATTATTTTTCACACAAAAAACCGAGCAAACCACTTCACTCTTCAGTGTACATGATTCACTCGGATTTATTAACTCTTTTAGAGATTATTCAAAATACTCTTGAACACGGTCAGTCACGTCAGAAGACATGTCTTTTGCACGATCCATAATTGAAGAGAATGCATCAGATGCTTGGTCTTTAACGTTTCCAGCACCACTTGCTAACTTAACGATTGTATTTACTTCAGAATCACTTAAGTTATCAACAGCATTTACTAAACTATCTGAACCATTTAATTTATGTTTTACAAATAATTTAGCGCGCTCACGGTTCACAACACCTTCAACTCTATGACGCACGTCATCGTTGTAGTACATCATCGCTGCAATTCCGGCAACTGTTGCAGCTGAACCAAGTAATACTAAGCCAAGTGACACATTATTTCTTTTTTTACTCATTTAAAATTCCTCCTTTTATGCTATATAAATTTATAACATCTTCATATTCAATGATAAGTATATTATAGCATAAAACGCTATCACAACCTATTAAAGCGACTTGCTATAACGCAATGTTTTATATTATATTGCGGTAAGATACTATTAGAACACGTTATTGTAGTAAATTTAATTTTAAAATTGATAGTTGAAAATTTATTTAATATCGCTTACCCTTATCTAGCAAGATTTGCGCGAACAAAAGGCGAACAAAAAAATTTGATTCTTAGTTTACTCTGGATAAATACGATATATTGGGTTAGAATACAGTAGCAGCACAATATATAGTGCTAACGGAACATTTTCACAAAGGGGTAATATAAATATGACTCAAACAACACATCAACATGTGACATGGAACAAAGAACAATTAAATAAAGCTATCGAAGCATTTCCACAAATCTTCCCTATGACAAGCGATATGAATATTACGCACAGCGGGGTTTCAAGAATGGTTATGTTAGATCGTTACTCATTTAAAGATGCGGCTAAATCAACGTTAGCGGTTGGAGACCTCGTTATCTTAACGGTTAAAGCAGATCCTAAATACCCAGCGAGAGGGATTGGGATTGTGCAAGCCATTGATACGGCTAACAACGAAGTCCTTATTTGGATTGAAGAAGAATACCGTGGTTCATTAGAAGATGAAACTGAACAAAAGACCGGACTTGTCACTCGCAAAATCGAAACGATTGATAAACCGTTAGAAATTTATTATGAACAGATTGCAAAGCGTACTGCCAAAGGTCTTTCGGATGTTGAAACAGATACAGTTAAACGTGAAGAATTAAATGGTCAATACTATACACAATTGAAAGAAATGAATTTTGTTCCCGCGGGTCGTGTGCTTTACGGGGCAGGAACAAATACTGATGTAACTTACTTTAACTGTTATGTGATGCCTTTCATTCCAGATTCACGTGAAGGTATCTCAGATCACCGTAAAGAAGTGATGGAGATTATGAGCCGTGGTGGTGGTGTCGGAACGAACGGTTCAACACTACGCCCTAGAAACACTCTAGCTCGCGGGGTTAACGGTAAGTCATCTGGTTCAGTTTCTTGGTTAGATGACATCGCTCAACTAACACATCTTGTGGAACAAGGTGGTAGCCGTCGTGGTGCACAGATGATTATGTTAGCTGATTGGCATCCAGATATTATTGAATTTATTATCTCAAAAATGCAAAACCCACGCGTTCTACAATATTTAATCGAACAAACTGATGACGAACAGATTAAAACATTAGCAAAAGAAAAACTGAAGTTCACACCATTAAACCAAGCTGAAGTAACGATGTACGAAAATATCGTTCGTTACAAAACAATGCCAGGTTTAGGTGGCTTTTCAGAGCAAAACATTAAAGATGCTCAAGCTAAACTACGTGATGGCGGAACTTATAGCGTGAATAACCCAGAATTCTTAACAGGAGCGAATATTTCCGTGACTTTAACTGATGATTTTATGGAAGCTATTGACCAAGATGGGGACTGGACATTAAGATTCCCAGATGTTGAAAATTACACTGAAGCTGAAATGGTCGCTTATAATACTGAATGGCCAGACCACGGTGATGTGCGTGAATGGGCAGATAAAGGCTACGGCATCAAAAATTACCGTACAATCAAAGCCAAAGAGCTTTGGAAGTTAATTAATATTTGTGCAACATATTCAGCTGAACCCGGTATCTTCTTTATCGATAACGCGAATAATGATACAAATGCGAAAGCATACGGTCAAAAAGTTGTCGCGACAAACCCATGTGGTGAACAACCTTTAGCACCTTACTCGGTATGTAACTTAGCTGCAGTTAACTTAGCGAACATGGTCAACAAAGATACGCATACCGTAGATTTTGACCGATTAATTGAAACAGTGAAGACTGGTGTACGTATGCAAGATAACGTGATTGACGCGACGCCGTATTTCCTAGAAGAAAATAAAAAACAAGCACTGGGCGAACGTCGTATCGGTCTAGGTGTTATGGGCTTAGCTGACTTACTCATCTATACTGAACACGTTTATGGATCAGAAGAAGGAAACAAAATTGTTGATGAGGTATTCAAAACAATCGCAGTATCTGCTTACGAAGAATCGATTGCTTTAGCAAAAGAAAAAGGCAGTTTCCCATTTCTAATCGGCGAAAATGATGAAGAAACTCAAGTTCTTCGTCAAAAATTCGTTCAAACAGGCTACATGCAAAAAATGCCGGATCATATCCGTGAAGGTGTCTTAGAACACGGTATTCGTAATTCACACTTATTAACTGTTGCTCCAACTGGAAGTACAGGAACAATGGTTGGTGTAGCAACTGGATTAGAACCTTACTTTGCTTTCAAATACTTCCGTAGTGGACGACTTGGTAAATTTATCGAAGTGAATGCTGAAATTGTTCAAGAATATCTTGATGCACACCCAGAAGCAGACGCTGAAAATTTACCAGAGTTCTTCGTTGAAGCTATGTCACTTGCGCCAGAAGCACACGTTGATGTTCAAACAACGATCCAAAGATGGGTTGATAGTTCAATTTCTAAGACTGTAAACGCACCTAAAGGATACCAAGTCAGCCAAGTTCAAAGTATTTACGAACGCTTATACAAAGGTGGCGCTAAAGGTGGAACGGTCTATGTGGACGGGTCTCGTGACTCACAAGTATTAACACTTGCGGCTGAAGAGAATGAAGCAGAAAATATCGAATTATTCCCAATGGAAGAGGCGCGTATCGTTGATGACAGTAACGAATTAAGACAATTAGTTGACCTAGCTGAGTCAGAGCACGTTAAAACACAAGGGCATACAGATGACGTTGTCTTTGGTTCAGATATCGGAGATACTTGCCCAATTTGTCGTAGTGGAATCGTTCAAGATATTGGTGGATGTAATACATGTACTAACTGTAACGCTCAATTACGCTGCGGTTTATAATAAGGAGTATACTTATGCAAATTTACACACGGACAGGTGATCACGGTACCACTCGCATCATCGGTGGAAAGTCTGTTCATAAAGATAGCCAACAAGTCGAGGCTTACGGAACGGTGGATGAATTAAACAGTATTATCGGGATGATTGTTGCTTTAGAAGAAACGCCTAGTGATATGAAAGAAGAGCTCATGCGCATTCAACACTATTTATTCGACTGCGGCAATGACTTAGCAACACCCGAAAAACATGATAAGTATCCATATCGTACGAATGCAGACCTGGTAACTTGGTTAGAAAGCCGCATCGACGAGTATGCACCGATACCTCCAACAGTTGAATCATTTATTCTACCAGGTGGAACACAACTCGCTGCTCAACTTCACTTTGCACGCACCGTTACAAGACGCGCCGAGCGTCGGATTGTTAGCTTGCAACAAGAACAGACGATTAATCAGCACGTATTAAAGTTTATTAACCGTCTATCTGATTACTTCTTTGCCCTAGCACGTGTGGCTAATAGCCAAGCTGGTGTCGAAGACGTCTTGTATGAACGAAGCGGACGTGTCTTCCATACTGAATTGACAAAAAAAGATATACCAAAATAATTTCAAAAGAGCCATCAGAAAAATTTCTGATGGCTCTTTTATGTGTTACAGTTGCAAAGTCTCCTATTCGTTATCCTTTTGAAGTCATAAATCGTTTTTGAATAATTGGCACCAGTGTCGGCTCCAGCACTAAAAAGAAGGCCACATTCCCAGCCGCATGCATTAAATCAAATGAAATCCCTTGGGCATAATAAACCCAGAAATTAACGGCACCAAACATTTGTGATGAAAATAGTGAAATAACAAACCCGTAAATTAATCCAGTCGCTCCAGCGAACAGCGCAAAGATTACTCTTCGCGCACTCTGATGGTCCTTTAATCGATTGTATAAAGCCTTTAGCGCACTTGTAAGTAACACAATGATGCCATAGGCCATAATTTGATAAAGTGTCCAAGGACCCATTCCAAGTAGCATATTCGAAATGACCATCGAAGTGATGGCTACTAGGAGTCCATCCAAAGTTCCCATCGTTAAAGTAATAATTATTAAAATCACTGTGACAGGTTGTACATTGGGTATAAATTGAAAGGCAATTCGCCCAATATGACACAGGGCTGTTAGTAAGGCCAATACTGCTAGACGCTTAACTGTGAAGTACTTACTCATCCTTCGAAGGCTTCAAGTTTCCACTCAACTAAGTCACCGTCTGATAACTCTAATTCAGCCGCTCCAACTTCAGCCATCTCTCCGTTTAAGTCAAACAACCAGTATTTCCCCGCCTCTTCATCTTGTTCATGTCCGTTAATTGCAGAGATAAAGCCGTCAGCTTCTTCAAGTTCATAATGCTCTTTCATAACATCTAACAGAATCGCATCTTCTTCAACTTCTAGAACTTGTTCGCCTTCGTCAATTTCTTCTCCATCAACTGTTACTGACACAGTCACCTCTGCTAATACCGCTTGTTCACTTGATTCAACCGGTGTTGAAGCCGTTTCTTCTGTTTGTGTCGTTTCACCACAACCAACTAATACTAAAGTTGACGCTAATAATAGTAACCATTTTTTCATTCTAAATGCCTCCCATATGATTTTGTGACAGATGACAGTATTCACTTCAACTATTTGGAGGGAAAAGCATGGGTTTATTCGAATGGATCGGATATCACTCACTATTTTGCCTCGAAATAGTATGTCGGATAAGTATGCTTGAATAAAGACCTGACTCCATGCCTTTCGCATGATTACAGTGGCGGGACCGTCTCGGAATTTAACCGAACTTCCATATTCAAACTACTTTAAATTTGTATCTATCTCTCTTTATAATAATTATTAATGAAGGACAATGCAAGTTAATTGTCAGTAAAAATAATTGGTCAAATGATGAATTGAGTATTATAATCTTTATATTCGCATTTTTTGATTGCAAATTTTTAGACGAAGGAGTTAATTGATTGGACAATTTTATGATCGGATTCAATGCAGTCATGCCAATGATGCTTTACATGGCTTTAGGTCAGTTTTTTACACGCGCAGGTTTCATTAAACAAGACGCTTATGCTCAGTTTAATAAAGCGATTTTTTCTATTTTACTGCCATTGAATTTATTCTCAAATGTTTATAATACGAATATTGCGACGGATTTTAATGGGTTAACTTTATCTTTTAACATTATTTTTGCTATTGTTGCATTTATTATTTTGGCTTTTATTGTACCTATTTTCGAAAAATCAAATGCAAAACGAGGGGTCATTCTTCAAGGTTCGATTCGTTCAAACGCGATTTTATTCGGTTTACCAATGGGAATAGCTTTACTCGGTCAAGAAAATTTAGGGATGGTAACGATTGTTCTAGCAACCATTGTGCCTTTAAATAATATCTTCTCTGTAATTGCTTTTTCAATTTATACTGATGAGAAATTCTCATTGAAACGAACAATTAAACAAGTATTGACTAACCCAATGGTTATCTTTACTTGCGCAGGGGTAATTGTTGCAGTATTAGGATTCAAGTTCCCTAATGTGATTGAAACGACGATGGGAAATTTAACACGTATGACGCCGCCGCTTGCACTCATTGTTATGGGTGGAACGTTTAACTTTGGTAAACTAAAGGATGCTGACTGGTCTCTTTACGGAACTGTTCTTGCACGATTAGTAATTATTCCTACGATTGCCTTATTTATTGCAGGTGGTTTATTAGACTTTCGTGGAGCTGACTTAATATCAGTCTTAATCGCGACGGCTGGACCAACGGCTGTATCTAGTTATGCTCAAGCAGTTGTCGCCGGCGGTGATGGCGATTTAGCAAACCAAATTGTTGTCTTCGCAACGGTCGCTTCAATGTTCTCGCTTGTTGTGTTTATTATGATTTTAAAGAATTTAGCTTATTTCTAATACGATGGGCTATCAAGGAAACACCAGACTTTTCTGAAGTTTGGTGTTTTTTATGCTTTTTGGATCTTAAGACAAATGGACTTGCGGTTCGTCTTTAGTTGAGCTAACTCAAGACAAATGGACTTGCGGTTCGTCTTTAGTTGAGCTAACTCAAGACAAATGGACTCGCCGTTTGGCTTTAGTTGAGCTAACTCAAGACAAATGGATTCGCCGTTCGTCTTTAGTTGAGCTAACTCAAGACAAATGGATTCCCCGTTTGCCTTTAGTTGAGCTAACTCAAGACAAATGGACTTGCTGTTTGGCTCTTGTCACAGAAAAAAATCGTGTCAGCGAGATTCCTCTCACCGACACGATTCATCTGTATTATTTAGAACGGTTATTGATATTGATTGCTCCTTGGCGGCCACCAATGGTGATGTTATCACCTAGTTTGATATCTCCACTTAGCATCATTTCACTTAACTCGTCTTCTATTTGTTTTTGAATTGCGCGACGGATTGGTCTTGCTCCATATTCTGGATCGAAGCCAGCGTCAGCAATAATTTCTAGAGCTGTCTCTGTTACACGGGCTTCAATCTCAAGATCATGTAGACGGTTGATGATATCTTGCGCTTGTAATTTAACAATCTCTTTAATTTGATCTTTAGATAATGGGTGGAAGACAATAATTTCGTCAATACGGTTAATGAATTCTGGACGGAATCCACGTTTTACTTCTTCCATAACGCGTGCTTCCATTGCCTTGAAGTCATCTGTATAGTCCACAGCACCGAATCCGACTGATTTGTCATCACGAAGAGCTGTTGCTCCCATGTTCGAAGTCATGATGATAATTGTGTTACGGAAGTCGACACGACGCCCTTTACCATCTGTCATATGACCATCATCAAATACTTGTAATAACATGTTAAATACATCTGGATGGGCTTTTTCAACCTCATCTAAGAGAATCACACTGTAAGGTTTTTGACGAACTTGCTCAGTCAATTGACCTGCTTCATCATAACCAACGTATCCTGGAGGTGAACCTACTAAACGAGACACACTGTGTTTTTCCATGTATTCAGACATATCCACACGGATCATATTGTCCTCGCTACCAAAGATAGATGAAGCTAAAGATTTCGCTAATTCTGTCTTACCTACCCCAGTTGGGCCTAAGAACATAAATGACCCAATTGGTCGTTTAGGACTCTTCAAGCCACTGTATGCGCGGCGGATCGCTTTAGATACTGATACAACAGCATCATCTTGACCGATAACACGTTCATGCAACTCTTCTTCTAAGTGAACAAGACGTTTTGATTCGGCAGCATCTAATTGTTTTACTGGGATACCTGTTGAAATAGTAATTACTTCTGCGATATCTTCAGGACCCACTTTAAGAATTGCTTCACCTTCACCCTTATCTTTGCTTTCTGCTTTCGCAGCTGCTTCGATTTGAGTTTCAACTTTTTGTTCTTCTTCACGGATTTTGGCTGCAGTGTCAAAATCACGGGCTAAGATAGCTTTTTCTTTTTTATCGGATAATTCGCCTAATTTTTTCTCAAGGTCGCTTAAGTTTGTACTGTGCGTCGTTGCATCAATACGTACTTTAGCTGAGGCCTCATCAATTAAATCAACGGCTTTATCTGGTAAGCGACGTTCAGTTAAGTAACGTGTACTTAATTTAACCGCTGCTTCGACCGCTTCATCAGTAATTTCTACATTGTGGTGTTTTTCGTAACGTTCTTTAAGTCCATGAATAATTTGAACAGACTCTTGTTGAGTTGGCTCATCGATTTGAACTTTAGAGAAACGACGTTCTAAGGCTGCATCTTTTTCAATGTGTTTTTGATATTCATCTAAAGTAGTTGCACCAATGATTTGAATTTCTCCACGAGCTAATGCTGGTTTCAGGATGTTTGCTGCGTCAACAGCACCTTCGGCTGATCCTGCCCCAATTAATGTATGTAACTCATCAATGAAGAGAATTGTATTACCATCTTCAGTAATTTCTTCAATGATTTTCTTCATACGTTCTTCGAATTCACCACGGTATTTCGTTCCCGCAACAAGTGAACCCATATCTAACATCATTAAACGTTTGTTAGCAATGTTTTCAGCCACTCCACCAGATACAATACGTTCTGCTAGACCTTCGGCGATTGCCGTTTTACCAACACCAGGCTCCCCAACTAATACGGGGTTATTTTTTGAACGGCGACTAACAATTTGTATGATACGACGGATTTCATTCGCACGTCCAACCACTGGATCTAACTTCCCGTCACGCGCTAATTGTGTTAAGTCACGTGCAAGTGAATCTAAAGTTGGTGTTGTCGAACTTGTCGCTCCATTTTGTTGCTGTTGTTGTTTTTGACGTCCACGACGGCCATTTTGAACGCGTCCTGTTGAATCGTTCACACCAACCATTTCGTAGATTGTTTTTCTTAATTCATTTAAGTCGATACCTAAGTTCTTTAGTAGAACTGTTGCTAAGATTTCTTCTTTTAACATGCCTAGTAATAAATGCTCTGTTCCAACTTTTGGCACACCTAAACGTTTCGCATCATTCGATGCATTCATAATAATTTTCTTCGCACGTGGTGAGTATGGAATAACAATATCCCCTTGCATACGTGGAGCATTCACTTTACCGTGAATAATTTCTAATTCAGTTAGTAACGTTTGGTAATCTGCACCCATGCCACGTAAAGCTTTTCCAGCAATACCTGACTCTTCACGAGCTAGACCTAATAAGATATGTTCTGTGCCTACAGCCTGATGTCTTAAGTAATACGCTTGCTCAGCAGCAAAAATCATTACTTGGCGAGCACTTTCAGTAAATAATTCTTCAAACATACTTTCACCTCTTTATTTATATGTAATTCGTAATTGTTCTAAAAACTTCGACAGAATCAAAGCTCTTGCTTCTTGTTCATGTAACGAGATTGTTTGTAGTAATGCTTTATCAATCACTGATAGTATTAATGCGCCTTCTCGTTCTGTCATTATACTATGGTTGACTAATGTTTCAATAATATTGATTGCACTGCGGTGATTTATACGCGGTCCTATCATTTGGATCATATCGTCAAGGGCGTCGATTTCATCAACTAACTCAACTTTTAGAATCCGTATATAGCCCCCACCACCTCGTTTACTTTCTACCATATAGCCATGTTCTTGAGTAAAGCGTGTATTAATAACATAGTTAATCTGTGAAGGTACACAATCAAATTGTTCTGCAATATCACTTCGTTTGATTTCAATTCTTTCACTATTTTTCAAAAAGCTTTTTAAATAAGCTTCAATAATATCCGACATATTTCTTTGTGCCACTATGATCCCCCTTCCACTAACATTGACTATCTTTGACTATTATATAATAAAAAAACTTTCTCGACAACTATTCAGTTTAAGGAAAGAGGACTTTAATGAAGTGAGTGTGTGTCTTCTGACCTTCTTTGACCATTATAGCATATCTATTAAAAAATCAACATTTTGAATTGAAAAAGAGCCCTAAATCTATCTTAGATAGACATCAGGGCTCCATTTTGTTTAAATATCTTGAATATCTTCTGGTGTCAATATTTTATGACGGAGGGCTTCAAAGGGTTTCAATCTTAAGCCTTCTTCTTCATATTCATTCATTAGAGAACGCTCTTTGGCTTCTTCCCGAATCTGTTTACGGTAGCTTATATCCAAACTAAATAGTTTATAGATTGTTGCAAAGACCGGTACCCCAAGTAAAATCCCTGAAATTCCGAACAAGCCCCCACCGACAGTTACCGCTGCTAAGACCCACATACCTGGAAGGCCGATTGAATCACCGACCACACGCGGATAGATCAAATCTCCTTCGAGTTGTTGAACAACAATAACGAAAATGAGATAGATTAATGCATTAATTGGCGATACGGCAAATTGAATAATCACACCAACAAAGCCGGCTAGAAAGGCACCTACTAAAGGAATAAACGCTAAAGCTCCTTGCAAGGCTCCGAGCATGGCTGCATATGGCATTTGGATGGCCCAAAGTCCAAGCGATACGATGAAGCCTAGAATAAAAGCCTCAATGACCGTTCCTGTAATATAGTTGGAAAAGACATCGTCAGTCACATTCAAGATGTTCTTAACAATTCTTACTTGCTCATCACTCAAATATGAAATCAGGATATCATTGAAATTTTTACCCAGCTTTTCTTTCGACACTAAAATATAAAGGGCAAACATCACTGACAATACAAAGGTTGTCACAGCTGAAGCTGAACTAGATAAAAGTGATACAGAAGACTCCGCTACACCTCGAAGCAGTCGGTTTCCAATCTCAGCAAAACTAGACATCACACTACTCCAATTAAAGTCCACTTGTTCTATTAAATCATTAAACATCGGAATAAGATGCTGTTGCTCTTCAACCCAAGTTTGTAAGGAATCTGTCACTGTTGGTACAGCCTCAACTAAAGTAATAACAGCCGTTACAAGTTGCGGAACAACTAAACCAATGATTCCCGCAACGACTAAAGTAATGACTAAAATTGAAAGTACAATCGCCAGCGGACGGCGAGTGTGTTGCAACCATTTTTTATCCGTATTGGGATACAATCTTTTCTCAAACTGGTTCATGAGTAAGTTCAAAACGTAAGCCATCATTCCCCCTAAGACAACTGGGAAAGCAACTTGCCAAACAACTCCAAAGGCACTTGCTACTTGTGACCAATTGAAAATAATTAAAATAATAACCGCAATAAATAATATCTTTGCTATAAATTGCTTCTCAAGTTTAAAATGATTCAAAAAAACACCTCTCTCTTAGTTATAGAATAGGCTAAGAGAGAGGTGTAGTCAATTAAATTTGTTTATTGTTTCTAGTCTTTATTAGACAGCATTATTATGTGTTTCGCTTGCTGTTTTAGCACCAGCATGTCCAGCAAAAGCTGTAATAAACATCGCTACTAAAAGTCCAACAAAGATATACAATGAGTATTTAGATGTTTGGTTAGAGACATCTTCAGCAACTTGTGCACTTTCAGCAAAAGCTTGTTCAGCTTGTACTTGTAAGTCTTCAACTGCTGTTTGTGCATCATTCAATGCTTGTTCAGCTTCTTGACTTGCTTGTCCATAAGCTTCTTGGATATTCGTTACTGCTTCTTCTGCTTCTTGTTCAGATAAATCAGTATTATTTGAGATTGCTTCAGTTAAAGCATCTTCATCTAATTCTTGACCGATTTCGTCAATACGACCTTGGATATTGCTAGTTACGTTCTCAATCTCTTGTTGTGGATCTTGTCCATTAACAACAATATTATAACCTGCTGTGGATACATCATCCATTGTCGCTTGAACTTGATTATCTAAGTAATCAGGTTGTAATTGTTCAATTTCAGTATCTTCTAATACATCTGTCACAGTTTGTTCTAAATCTTGTGAATCAACATTGATTTCTTGAGCGATTGAATCAAATGCCTCTTGAGATAATGATCCAACAGTATCAGCTGTTCCTGAGATTGCATCTCCTGCAGCTTGTCCCGTATAGCCTAAAACTGTTCCTAAAGAATTAAATGCCATACCAACTGCGGATGTCATTAAAGTAAACATCACAATGACACTGACTGCCCAAGTTAAGAAACCATGGATAAAACCCGCTCGATTAGCTGTAATCCCTGTTACATAACCAGCGACTGCTAGCGATACGATTAATGCGATAATGATCCAAATAACTAAACCAATCCCGACACCATCTAATGGGTTTTGGCTTGTAAAATCAGGTACGCCAAAGCCAACCGCTGCTCCAATTAGGGAGAATAAAATACTAATCGCCACGAACGTTACAACTCCAGCGAAAATCGCACGCCAAGACATGTTATTACCCGCTTTTTCATTAATTCCATCTAATATATATTTCTTCATCTTCTTCACTCCTACTTCATAATTATTACATAAATAATCATATTACATTTAGATGACAAGGTCAATTATAACAGCTTGAATACAGCAACTACCTTCATTCTGTTTATTGAATATTGCAACAATATATATATGCATAAGGCATAATATTGTTTCGATTACATGATAGTTTAAGCCTGTCAAATCCGTGTTATACTATAGCAAAGAGGTGAGTAAAATGATTGAAACAATGCTCGGTGATATTACTCAAGTCGATCAAGTAGATGCGATTGTTAATGCTGCCAACCATAGCCTTCTGGGCAGAGGTGGTGTCGATGGTGCGATTCATCGCGCGGCCGGCCAAAACTTTTAGAAGAAACTCGAACACTTGGCGGTTGTCAAACAGGCGAAGCAAAAATTTCTCAAGCTTACCATCTCCCCGTCGAACATATTATTCACACCGTTGGCCCTGTCTAGAATGGTGGTTACTCTAACGAAGCGAATTTGTTAGAAAGTTGTTACCGACAATCTTTACTACTAGCCATGGAACATGGTATTCGCAAAGTCGCTTTTCCTTCAATTTCAACGGGTGTTTATCACTTCCCTGTGAATCTAGCTGCAGAGATTGCAATTTCGACAGTTAAAGAAGTGATGAACGAACACCCAGATGCGTTTGATTTAATTATTTGGATGCCATTTGATTCAGACACTAAGAAAGCATACGATGTCGCGCTTAAGAATGCTTAACAAGAAACTCCCGCTTCAAGCTAGATTGAGGCTGGAGTTTATTATTCTTCGATTTTTAACTGATAGCCGGCTAAAAAGCTCGCTTCAAAATTTCCCTTTCCACGTAAGTATATTTTTCCAAACTCATCAATTAACCCATGAAACTCTTTAGCTTCCCATGTTGTAAACTGCTTATCTAAAGAGACTATCTTTCGCATCGCCCTGTAGTTATCCATCCCTGATACACCTAATTCTGTATATAGTTTTTGAGCGTATTTATCCGAGACAAACACCGGTTGTTCAAAGACATAAAGTAAAAGGACATCTGCTGTCTCATCGCCAACTCCATGTAATTTTAATAACTCTTGGCGCAAATTAATTTCATATTTTTCTGTAATTGCTTCTAGATTGTTATCGTGCTCTTGAAACCAATTTAATACCGAATGGACCGCTTTACTTTTATTTTTAAAGAAGCCGGCGGGTCGAACTAAGTCTTCTAATGTTTCTAAAGGTAAATTTAAGATGGCTTGTGGGTTAAATTGCGTGGCGCTTCCGATATTGTTAACCGCACGTTTTGCGTTCGCTGCATTGGTATTTTGTATCATGATGGCGCCAATGATAATCTCAACTTTTGAGTCAGCTGGCCACCACCCTGTTTCACCCATGTCATTGAGTAAAAGCTTAAATAATTCATATTGATCAATTGTCTTCATGTGCGCGCTCGCCTCACTTTCAAAATGATTGTATCAAATAAACACCCAAACACTAAGCAGAATACTTAGGTTTGGGTGTCATTTTATTGATGTATAATTCGATAATAGACTTGTGAAGTAATGAGGTAGAACAGTAAGTAAACGACAACAAAGATGGCTAAAACTGATCCATAACCGATCATAAAGGTTGTTATGTTATTGACGGCTAATAGCCCTAGTAAATTAAACATTATTTTTGATGCAAAGAGCGAATGAATGACTGCGATCATAATTGGCAGTGCAAAAATCCAAAAGATTTGTGATCGAATCGTTTGTTTAATTAAATGATCAGGCAAGCCAACTTTTCGCATAATTTGGAATTTACCTTGGTCTTGGTAACCTTCAGATACTTGTTTAAAGTATAACATTAAGACCGTTCCAATAATTAGAACTGTTCCGACGATAATTCCTAAGAATAATAAGCCCCCATTCATCGTATATAATTCTTGCGAGGTTGTTGTTCTTGTTACGACTCGAACTACACCCAAGTCCCCTTGATCAAAGATTGTATCGGTTGAGATCGCTGCTTCAATACTTTCACGAGCAGAATCATCAACGGCATTGAACACCATCGTCTGTTCTAATAGTGCTTCAGAACGCTCTCCCGTACTGATATAATTCGGGAAGGTTGATAGTAAACTTTCGACCTCTTCTATGGTTGGAAACACGACATAAGCAATTTGTCCGATGTAGTTTAAAGGCATGTAACTAGAACTGATTTGTTGAACCTGATATTCCTTGTCAGCAAATTGTAGTGTATCATCTTGTTCTTGTTGAATATTTGCAGTTGTCGTTGTAAACAACACTTCATCTGGCTCTAGGTGAATATTTTCTCCATTGAGCTGGTTAAAATCCTCTAAAGGAACGCCAATGATGTAGGCAAAATCAGTTGGTAAGAGTTCCTCACCCTCAGTTGTTTCACTAGGAGCTGGCATTGGTTGGAAAGATTTGTTTTGATAAATAGCCGTGACAAAGGCACTTCGAGATAGACTCACATCTTTAATATCACCGTGCGTTTGTAATTCTTCCATGATATTTGTTAAAGCTACTTCCGCATTTTCCGGACTCGCGCCATCGGCGTATTGCATGTACCGCAATTCAATATCATGTGTCGACATTTGCTCCACTTGATCTTCCATACCTATATAAAGAGTTAAAGTCGTTCCGAGAGTTAACACAATCCCTGTACATAAGACCGCAATTCCAGCTAAGCTTGTCGCGTTCGCTTTCATACGATATAACATCCCTGATATCGATAGAAAATGTGTCGGCTGGTAATAATATTTTTTATTCCTTTTCATTCGTTTTAAGAAAATAATACTTAAACTTGTTAAGAGCGCGTAAGTTCCGATAATCACTAGGAAGATCGCTATGAACACTTTTAACAGCGCGTCTAAAACATCTGTCGTTGTCAGTGCTACATAATAACCGGCGACTAAAGTGATTAAACCAATCAAAAGGATGAACCAACGAGATTTCGGTTCAGCTTCTCCCGCATGCGTTTGGCTTAATAATTCAGATGGGTTCAATCTCGCCAAGCGGATACTATTAATTAAGAAGATAATAAATGTGATACCACCAATAATAATGATTGTTCCAATCGCCGCTAAAGGACTAAATGGATAATCCATTAAGTCAGCACCAGTATCTTGAATTAATCTGTTTAAGACGATAAACATCACATTTCCTAAAGCATAACCAACCCCAATGGATGCAAGGCTACCAATCACCCAAGTTAATAGTTGTTCAAAGAGGATGACGCTTCGGATATGCTTGTCTTCTAAACCTAAAACGGTATATAAGGCAAACTCCATTCGCCGTTGTCTTTGAATAAAATTATTGGCATACAGAATGAAAATAACTGCCAGTAAGGACGTAAAGAACACACCCATCAGGATGATTGTTGGCAATGTGGCATGTCGTGACTGCACATACTCATTGGTAATCAATGAAATCATAATAAAATCTAAGGACATTATTAAGACTAACGCAAGAAAATATGGAAAGTAAACGGTCCGGCGTTTGACTATTCCTTGAACAGTCAATTTAGTTAATAATGAAAGTGGCATCTTACACACCTCGATCCGCAAGCATGGTTAAACTTTGTGAAATACGCTCATTAAAGTTTTGATTCGTTTCCTGTCCGCGGTATAACTCGTGATATACGACCCCATCTTTAATAAATAGAACGCGATTGGCGTAAGACGCTGCTTGAATTGAGTGTGTCACCATTAAAATCGTATTTCCTAAGTGATTTAATTCATTGAATAAGCCTAATATTTGCTCAGACGATTTTGAATCAAGTGCTCCTGTAGGCTCATCTGCCAGTAATAAAGGTGGATTAGTAATAATTGCTCTTGCAATGGCAACGCGTTGGCGTTGTCCTCCTGAGATTTCGTAGGGGTATTTTTCTAATAAATCTTGAATTCCTAATATTGGCGCAATCTCAGCGAGGCGGCGCTCCATTTCATTAATATTGGCATTTGATAACACCATCGGTAGTAATATATTGTCTTTATTTGAGAAAGTATCTAATACGTTAAAGTCTTGAAAGACGAAGCCTAGCTGCTCACGTCTAAATTCAGCCACTTTATTTTTCTTAATATTCGCAATATTTGTCCCTTTTAAATGAACGGTTCCTTGAGATGGTTTATCAAAAGTGGCGATAATATTCAGTAAAGTTGATTTCCCTGAACCTGATTCCCCCATAATTGCCACAAACTCACCTTCGTTTACACCAAAATCAATTTGTTGCAAGGCTGTCGTTTGGTTGCCTCGTGTCTTATATACTTTTTTTACATTTTTTACATCTAATAACATGATTTTCCTCCATTATTTTGTCTATTCGCTAATCTCTGTTATAAGTATATGCGACCGCGTGACATCTAGCCTTTAACTAACATTACAAAAAAGGAGCCTAACCTTACACTTTTGAAAGATTAGGACGTTTGATTAAATTGGATCGTAAATTGTGTCTCCTGACCAAATGTCGACTCCACGGAAACTGGTTGAGTCAAGCGTCTGGCAACGAGCTCAACTAAGTACAAGCCTAAGCCACTCGACTTTTGATTCAACTGTCCATTAAAGCCTGAATACCCCTTATCAAAAATCTTTGGCAGATCCTCTGCTTTTATTCCTCTACCACTATCTTTAATTGTTAAGGTGGCGTTTTGGGAATCATAAGAAATCCAGATTTCCTTTTGTTTCGCGTATTTTAGTGCATTATTTAAAATTTGTTCAATCATTAGACTCGTTAAATTCGCTTCAGTGACGACCTCAGCTTCAATTGGTTGGTAATGCAGTCGAATCCCATGTTGAATGAATTGCAGACTGTATTTTCTAATGAGTGGGGTGATAATATCATCCAGTTTTCGTTCTGAGAAAACCATGTCTGTCGCGGGGTTCGAGAGTTTTAAATAATTTAACGCCATATTTGTATAATTTTCAATGGAGACCATTTCCTGTCTTAAATTGCGTATGGTTGCGTCGTCAGGATTTTTAAGTATTAGTTGGCTGGCTGTAATCGGCGTCTTCATCTGGTGCACCCACATAATAAAGTATTCTTCTAATTCGTTTTGTCTCATAACACTGGCGTCTTGCAGGTCAATGAGTTCCTCTTGAAGTTGCTCTACCTTAGTTTCGAGGCGCACCTCTTCTCTAAATGAGAGGATTTGATAGCCTAAAAATACTGACATGATAATTGTTAAATTCCAAAATAATACCCAAAATACATCCATGGGGAGCGAGAAGAGTAGAAATACAAACCAAATGACAAGATGCAGTAATATAAACACTGATAGCAGGCCCCAATTCTGATTAAGAAAGCGTCCCATCATAAGGACTCACCTTCTGCATTTAATCGGTAGCCGTAATTTTTCTTGGTCTCAATGAACGAATCTAATTGGATGGCTCGCAGTTTCTTCCGGATACGGGTCATGTTTACTGCTAAAGTGTTGTCATCGATGAATTGATTATTCTGCCAGCAGTAATCTAGAATTGCTTCCCGGCTTACATACTCGCCCTTGTGCTGGAATAAAGCTGTCAGTATTTGTAATTCTGTAAAGGTTAAGCTTGCCTCGGCGTTCTTGTAGGTGATGCGTGATTTAGCCACATCTAGAATGGCACCTTCGTATTCGAAAGCATCGGACTGGACAGAGAAATCATAGGTGCGACGTAAGAGTGCTTGAATTTTGCTGACGGTAAATTGGGTGTCGATGGGTTTGGGAATGTAATCGTCGGCGCCCATCTGCATTGCCATAATCATATCCATGCGATCTGATACAGACGAGATGAAAATAATTGGCACGTCTGATTCTTTACGTATTTCGCCACACCAATAATAGCCGTTATAATATGGTAGATTCACGTCTAGGAGGATTAAGTGAGGTTGACTTTTTCTAAAAGCTTCTATTATATGTTCAAAATTCTCAACAATATCCACCTCGAATTGCCAGCGTTCTAAAACCTTGCCCAACTCGCGCGCAATTGTTAAATCATCCTCAATAATCATAACCTTCAATTGTCACCACCTCTTTCTATATAAATCGGCATTTGATAAACTTTGCCAGTGTTAACTTGTTCTGAGTTTCTTATACAAATAATACCACAAATCTTAATGTGTACACATTGGACTCAAGAAGGAGGCGGGCAGGTGTAGGCGAGTGGGGACACGAAAAAACACGAAGTTATGGAGGACTTCGTGTTTTTGGGGGTGGTGGTATGTGGATTCACCAGTTCAGAAGTGTGAGCTACCGAAGTTGGTCTGGATTCGCCAGTTCAAGAGTGTAAGCTAGCGAAGTTGGTCTGGATTCGCCAGTTCAAGAGTGTGAGCTAGCGAAGTTGGCTTGGATTCACCAGTTCAAGCAAACAAGCTGGCGAATCCAAGTCCCCCATATTATTCCCCACCAAATGTATGTAACAACTGAATAATATGCTCTACACCTTGATAGTAATCTTCAACCCGAATATTCTCATTTGGTGCATGTGCGCCAGACTCGACCCAACCTGTTCCAGCACCTAAGATAGGTACATTTAGGTATTTTCCGAACCCATACATCGGCCCTGTTCCTGCAGAATTTAATTCTAAGATGACATTCTCTTCTCCGTAAACTTCTTTGGCAGAGTTTATCACTTGTTCTGTGAATGGATCGGATATATCCGTTCTAAATGGCTTCACTCCAGTTAATAACTCCAAGTCAACATCTTTAAAGCCATGATTATCAAAGTGCTTGCGCAACACATCATAAACCGTTTTAGGTTCATAGCCTGGAACAAGTCGCACATCAATTTTCGCCATCGCTTTACGTGGTAGGACCGTCTTCGTCCCTTGACCCGTATAACCTGATAACAAGCCACTAATTGTCATCGTTGGATAAAGAATTAATGCCTCTTGGGCAGAATAATCTAAGCCATCCGTAATTAAAGGCTGCTTTAATCCATAAGTATCTATCGTTGCGGCTTCATTATAAGGAAATGCTGCAACACTCGCCTTCTCAACGTCGGTTGGTTCTGTGCGCATTTCTTTGAATCCATCAACCGTAATATTATTATCCGCATCACGCAAAGTTGCTAAAGCATGGACTAAACGCCAAGCCCCATTATCAATCACCGCAGCTTGTGAAGAGTGAATATCAATATCCGCACTGACAACGGATGCTTCGAAGTAGGCAATCCCTTTAACCCCCGCACTAATTACCATTCGCTCTTCGCTATCTTTACTGCCCGATTCCCAAATACAGGCATCTGCGCTGAACTTATCTGCATAATTCTCTAAATACTTGTCAATATTAGGACTTCCAATCTCTTCCTCACCTTCAACAAAGAACTTTACATTACAAGGTAAGCCGCCTTCAGTATCTTGAATGGCCTTAACCGCGACAATCCGCGACATAAAGTTCGCCTTATTGTCAGACACACCACGAGCAACAATTTTGCCATCAACAACCGTTGGTTCAAAAGGATTTGTCTTCCATTCATCAATTGGATCTTCTGGTTGAACGTCGTAATGGTTGTAGAATAGTAATGTCTTGTCACTATTGCCATTAGCGCCGGCTTTGAAATAGCCGTAAACGACAGGATGCCCCCCTAGATCTCCTAGAATTTCACTCTCACCACCAGCTTCAATAATAGTATCTCTAACAAAATTGGCAGTCTCAGGAATTTCACGACCTTGCGCTGAGACGGTCTCATAGCGCAAGTACGTAAATAAGTCCTCCATATATTTGTCTGCGTAATCTTTTGCGATTGCTTTATAATCTACTGTCATAATTATTACTCACCTTTCTATATGTCTTGACTATTCAGTTATTGTAACTTCCTTCAATTGTACATCAACCATACCATCTACGAACAAGTTATTCATACGCTCACTCTTAACTTGCGGGTTACTGTAGTAGTAGATTGGAATAAATGGCATCTCATCCATTAGAATGCGTTCTGCTTCTATATACATCTCATGTTGCACAGCTTCATCTTCTTCAAACAATACTTTATCGAGAATTTCTTGATACTCGGCATTCTCCCAACCCGTTCTGTTCTGGCCTGTATCTGCTGAATAGTAATGTTCTAGAAAAGCATAAGCTGAGTTAAAGTCAACGGTTGGTCCGATGCGTCCGATTTGGTAATTCAATTGATTCATACTTTCAAAATGAACATTAATCTCAGCTGTTTCAATCGTTGCTTGAACACCTAGTTCACGTTCCCACTCACTTTGTATAAATTGCGCTACTGCCAAATGTGAATCATTATCGTTCGTTTGAATAACAATGGGCATAGCGGCCGTATCATCATAACCCAACTCTTCCATACCTTGAGCTAAGTAGTCACGCGCTATATCATAATCTGCATCTTCAAAGTATCCACGGTCTTCTTCAAAGCCAGCAACAGTTGGTGCAATGCCACCTTTAGCTGGCGTTTGCTCTCCTTTTACGACATTATCAATCAATTCTTGACGGTTAATCGCTAGTGACAAGGCACGACGAATATTGACATTCGACATAATCTCATCCGTTGTATTCATCTTGTACATATAGGTTGCACCGATCTCAGTCACATCCAAGTCACCATTCGCACGATAACTATCAATCGCATCAGCAGGAATGGTATTGAACGGAATACCAATAAAGTCCAATTCACCACTTTCAAAACTCATGTTCGCTGTCATTGAATCTTCAATAATACGTACATAAACCCCATCTAAATCAACATTATCAACATCCCAATAGCCTTCGTTCTTCTTTAGCGTATAGTCCCCGTTATGATTCCACTCAACAAAGTTAAATGGCCCATTCGATACAAACTGCTCACCAGCTTCCGTTGCCCAAGAAGGGTTTTCTTCAACGGTCGCTTGATGTACCGGCATCATCGTTGTTTGACGCGCCGTTAATTCAATAAAGTATGGTGCAGGTTCAGTCAATGTCACTTCAAATGTCTCCTCATCCACGGCATTGACCTTCACATCTTCTTCGGACCCTTCACCCATAAAGTAAGCTTCTGCCCCTTCGATAATGAACATCTTAGACGCATTCGCTGCTGCCGTCTCAGGGTTAATGATTCGTTTCCATGCATATTCAAAGTCGTTCGCCGTTACCGGATCCCCATTAGTCCACTGAATCCCTTCACGAAGATGGAATGTATACGTCTTACCGTCTTCACTCACATCCCATGATTCTGCCATTGCCGGTACGATCTCACCGTCATTCGTTGGACGAGTCAAACCTTCCAAAATGTTCTTAATCATTGGCATGGAATAAGAATCTGTTACAAAAGCTGGATCCATAACTGGATCTGAAGCAACGGATAAGTTCAAAACTTTATCTTCCTGGGCTTCTCCTGTAACATTTGAGGTAAATTGATTGTAAACTTGAAATCCAATTACTGCGACAATCATCATCACAATAATTTTTTTAATATGTTTCATATGTTGTATCCTCCTAAAATTTATAAAAACAAAAAACCTGCTAAGAATGACGAAAATCTTAGCAGGTTCAAAGATACAACACAGCGTCCCATGTTATCTAAACTTAATATTCCCGCATAAGATTTTCGTCCTATGCGGCTACATGCTTAATTAGCACACCACATAGAACCTGAGTAATAATGCTGCGTCTAATAATAAGCTATTTAATTGTAATGAGTTTAGATTATTCATGAGTAGGCTCCTTCGCTTTATTTGTAACTAGTATAAATGATGATTAATTAGAAAACAACCTTTTTATCTCATTTATTTTTAATTAACTAATTTAGGTTGAAACAAAATTGCCTTATGCCCTTGTTAAATCAATACAAAGGAGAATATTTTAATTTTATAAAATTAAAAACACTCTCATCATTAGAATCCAATCTAATAATGAGAGTGCCTTCTATAACTCTTTTAGCATAATATAATCCACTTGCGCATCGTCTCCCATAATGAAAGTATGCTCACTAACTCGTTGGAAGCCCATCTTCTTATAGAAAGCTAAGGCATTATAATTATGCTCCCAGACCCCTAACCAAATACCAGTTCGGTTAAGTTCTTTTGCTCGAGCATGAGCGAATTCCAACAGTTCTCTTCCATAGCCTTTACGCTTATGCTGTGGTAGTACATAAATTCGTTCTACCTCTAATGCTAGCGGATTATCTTTCTCTGATTGCGCATCATCAATATTCAGCTTTAAGTAGCCAACGACCAAGTCTGAATCCTTCAGAAAATAAAAATCTGTACCAACCTGGTTGATTTCAGACGTTAGTTGCTCAATAGAGTAGGCCCGTTCTAAATATTCATTTAAATTCTCTTCGGTATTTTGGTCTTTGAATGTATCAACAAACGTTTCAATACTAATATCGCGTAATTGTTCAACATCACTTGGTTTGCATTTTATCAGTTCTGCCATCTTTATCACCTCGTTACATAATACTCACTCATTAATTATAACAAAAAATCCTCCATCCTTAACATATTTCCTAAGAATGAAGGTTATTATACTATACTTATTCCGCCAACTGTTCGGTTGGCTTCTTCACAAGGAAAATTATTACTCTGTCTCTACAAATTCAATTGTCAGCGCAAATACATCCTTTACGCCTTCCACATCGAACTCTGGGTTCTCATAATCAGAATTGATTTCTTCGTAATTTAAAGAGTACATATGATTAGAGTCTGCTAAAATAAGGATTGTTAATGGCTCTCGATTATTAGCTTCTATCTCAATAGTATCTTTCCAATCGCCTAATAAAGATTCTCTGCTATTCTCTCTCTCAATACGATTAGGCAAACTTGAAGAAAGAAATTCATAAGTATTTAATGTGCCATCCTCTGATCGAATACCTATACGAATAAAATCCTCAAGATTGATCGCCACCTGTAAATTACCGCCATCATGTTTTTCATTTATTAATTCCATCGCCTGCCAATTTCCATCATTTTGTAATTTTTCCCATCGTATAATATATGATGAATTTGAGTTTTCATAATCGATTGAATAGAAATTAGTTTGTCTTAAGCGAAGTAAAGAAAATATCTCTTGCTGTTCATCGGTTAACTTAACAAGTTCGCCCAATCCATCAGCTGAAACTTGAATAGAACTAATAGAAATAATCAATAAAAATATAACAAATGATAATAGATATTTATTTTTCATACTTTTTAGCCCCTTGTACCTCTAAGCCCTTAATTGTCATTCAACTTATGTAATTATTTTGTAAATATAATGTCCATTGCGGGACATGCTTAATTAGCACACCACATAGAACCTGAGTAATAATGCTGCGTCTAATAATAAGCTATTTAATTGTAATGAGTTTAGATTATTCATGAGTAGGCTCCTTTGCTTTTATTTGAGATTAGTATAAATGATTATAAATTAAAAACAACCTTTTTATCTCATTTATTTCTAATTAATTTATTTGAGGCGCACTTCAATATCACGTAAATGTTGATATAACAGCACAAAAAGCCCTGTCTTGATATCAGAGAATACTAAAACACCCTTATCATTAGAATTTATTCTAATAATCAGGGTGCCTTCTATAATTTTTTCAACATAATGGAATCCATCTGCGCGTCGTATCCCATATAGAACGTGTGCTCACCAACCCGTTGGTAGCCCATCTTCTCATAGAAAGCTAACGCATTATAATTATGTTCCCACACCCCTATCCAAATTCCAGTTCAGTTAAGTTCCTTTGCACGAGCGTGAGCGAATTCCAGTAGCTGGTTCCCATAGCCTTTACGCTTATGCTGAGGGAGTACATAAATTCGGTCCAATTACACCTTTAAGTCTTCTTCGGTATTTTGGTCTTTGAATGTATCAATAAACATTTTAATGCTAATAACTTGTAACTGTTCAACATCACTTATCTTGCATTGAATAAGCTCTGTCATCTTTATCGCCTTGGTCTGTTTATTATACTAAAATGATGTATTGAGCTGACTATTCATTACTCAATAATTGTTCTTTCACAAATCTTGCGTATGAAGCGTGCGTTTTAAGTAATTCTGAATGAGTTCCACTTCCAGTTACTTTTTTATTATCAATAAAATAAATATTATCCGCATCCATAATCGTTGAGAGGCGATGCGCAACAACAATCGTCGTTTTTGAACCCATTAATCTTTGTAAACTCTGATTGATTTGATACTCCGCATCCGCATCTAAGTTTGACGTCGCTTCATCTAGCAAGAGGATTGGTGTGTCTCTTAGGACAGCTCGAGCAATATGTATTCTTTGCTTTTGTCCACCTGAAAGTCTTGACCCTGCTTCCCCTACCACCGTTTCTAGCCCATCATGCAGCTTTGCTATCGTTTCTTCTAGATGAGCGAATCGAATTGCGTACTGAATTTGATTTTCACTTGGAGAGTAATCTAAACCAAATACTAAATTTTCTCTTATAGTTCCACTGAGAATTGAAATATCTTGAGATACAATGGAGATGTTGTCGCGCCAATCAGATAGTTTAAAAGAATCAATCTCATTCTCTTTTGAGATAATCTTACCATTTTTAATGGGATAAAATTGCATTAATAGATTTAATATTGTTGACTTCCCTCCACCAGAAGGACCTACAATCGCAGTCTTCTCTCCTTCTTTAAAAGTCATGCTAACACCTTCCAAAATGGGCATTAGGTTTAATTCATCAGAATATATTGATTTCATATTCACAATTAATTCCTCTGAATTCGTGTTTATCTTTGGATAACCAAATGATACATCTATAAAATTAATTTCTCCGTAATTGAATAGTTTGCCTTCATCCAGATTTTCTACCTCAATATCTTGTATTTTCGATAGCTTCTGTATGGCCCCTTCCATCTTCCCTTTTTGGGCAAAAAAACCTGAAAAAGATCCTAAAGGATTAATTAATTGAAATAAATAAATTAAAAATGAAATTAAAGTTCCTACTGATAGAGTTCCCTGGTTAACCCTTAGACCGCCATAACTGAAGATTAAGGCAATTGAACCAAATATAAGAAGTAACCCAATAGGTTGTACAACTGCATATAGTGTAGTGTTTTTTGATGAAATATGCCTTAAGTCTTCAGTATAACCTTGAACTTCCTTGTATGCGAATTCCTCAGCTACACTACTCTTTATTAAAGACATATTTTGTAAATATTCTAAAATCAAGCTACTCAGTCTACTCAAAGAGTTTTGTTGTCGAATTGAGTAACGAGAACTTAATTTCGTTAAAGGAATCAAAGGAATTGCAACGAGTGGTAAAGATATTAGAAGTATGCTAGTTAATTGCCAGTCTAAAAACAGTAAAGCGATGAGTGTACCTACTACCGTCACAATACTTGAGATAAATGTTGGTAATGATTGTGTAATGAATTGTTGAATGTGATTAGTATCATTAATAATTCTATTCGCTAACTCACTAGGACTATTTAAATCAAAAAAAGCCTTTGGGGCGTGAAGTAATCTATTCATAAAACTATTTCGTATGTGCTTAATTTGATAATCTCCATCACGTGCCATCATTGTATGACCCACTGCTACCATAATTGCTTGAAGAATAAATAAAATAATAGTTAAAACAATCGGCGATAGAAAGTTGATTAAGCGAACTTCCTCCACCAATGCACTTACAGATATCGGTATCAACACGCCAACAATACTTGAAAGAAAAATAATTATTAAACTTATAATCAGTATGGGCGTGGCTTTTATAATTCGCTTTTTCATTTAATCTACTCCTTCATTAATTGCTGTAAGATGGGATTGTAATGCTTATATAATTCTTTCTCTTGGGAATTGAGTGAATAATCTGGATTAAATATCAAAAGGGAATGTAATAAATTAATCAAAAAAATTAAGTCTGTGTGTGAAAGAACAAAATAAGCAATGATTAAGGTTTTTAATATATCCTCTAACTCATTTCTAAATAATTGATCAATAATAATTGCTTTTACTACATGATTACATGATTTTAAACAACTTAATTGCTTCAAGGTTAATTCATCAAACCTACTAAGATTATATAAAAAAGAAGAAATGACTTCTCCTCTAAAACCCTCAAGTACTTGTATTGCACTTTTCGGGGATAACATATATTCATTCACTGATAAATATTCTTTAATTCTCTGTTTATTACTTATAATTGTATCTGGAGTCAATTTTCAATAACCTCTTTCAGTAATTTACCTACAAGAGTTGTATGATAAACATAATCAAACTGTTCTTTATGATTGGTAAAGTTTTGCTTACTCATTGTTGTAGGATATATAAATCCGTCTTTTGCTTGATTGTCTTTAATTGCGCCAATTGTAAAATTAAGCTAGACAACTAAAACAGCCATTTGTGGTACACTCAACTTGTAATTCCGACCAAAGAATACAAAGGAGTGACCACAAATGACCTACACCCATCTTACCACGGATGAACTGGTGATGATAGAATCATATTACCACCAACATATTCCGGTCTCGACCATTGCCAGTCGTTTAAAACGTTCTAGAACACCCATTTATAACGTCATCAACTTCTTAAAAGAGGGCCATACCGCCATTGAG
>NZ_JBGQQX010000003.1:0-80800 GCF_045528525.1 Ruoffia sp. FAM 26255
ATTTCTTCTGTTACAACCCGAAGGAATAAAATTCCTAGAAAATCTTTAAACTATAAGACTCCGTTGGAAGTCTTTCTTGAGAATGTATCAGGGTTAGATTATTTCTAGCTTAATTTGACAAATGAAATATATAAAAATACTAAAGATTATATACAATATTTGTGATGTAATCCATTTACTCGTAGAAGTTCTGTGAATCAGATAGGACTGCATCTCATTATTCATAGGAATATTCGATAGTATAAGCAAAAAAGATAGTGTTATGACAATTATAAAAATTGGATCTGTGTGTAAAAAAGGATAAAGAGATATGTGTAAATCTAAATTAAATTCATCAGCAAAAGCAAGAATTGGATTTAAAATTGAATACATATATAACCATTGCAGTATTAAAGCAAATAGAACTCTTTTTTGAGTATAATTTGTAACGAGATGAATCCAGATCATTTGAAAGATTTGCCTCATCGATATCCTCCTTCAAACTTCTTTTTATATAAAAAGATAATGAGTAGAAAAATAATAACTACTACTGTTATTAGATATAAAATAGGATAGATTGTTGATATCCCAATATTATTTTCAATATCCCCTTCTCCAAAGTACAAACCTAGAGAATTATACATTGAAAAAACTTTGCGAGGATCTAATAGAAATGGCAATATTTTTACTTTATCTAAAAAGATAATCACAACATTTGATGTTAAGGGGACAGTAAATAGAACAAGTTTGTTCTGGCTAAAAAAACTAACAACTAAACTGATTAAAGACATGCAGGTCATCTCAGCTGATTGTTTAAATATTAACCATCCATAAAACCATATAGCCGAGTGTTCTCTTATTAAGAAACCATTGGATAGTCCATATAGAATGTTAGAATTACTTTCAATAGGATTTGTAATCAAAGGAAAGTTCAAAGATAAAAGATATATTACTATCGCATTGCTTAGTCCAACAATTAAGAATGAACAAGAAATACATATAAATATTTTACTCAAAAAGTACTTACTTTTCCCCATCCTGGGTAAGGTATATTGTAAAACGCCTTGTCTTATGTCTCGTGCAATAAAGTCAGCGACAAATAGATTTACAATCGTCGATAATGCCAATGATATCGACGTATGATTAGTACTAACGGTCCATATATAGGCTATATTTACTTCATGTGTACGCTCAAAAAGTAACTCTTGATAGAACGGTATAATCAAAAATAAAATATAACCTAATATTATCAACAAAAAATATGAAGTTAGAATATTGTTCCTTAGTTCAGAAGTAATATACTTAATCAATGTAATGTTAACTCCTTTTTAGTTTCAGCATCAATAAATATATATGTAGGATAAGTCACTCCATCTACTTCCTGTTCAATAACTCCTAACCACACAGGGATATATATGTCTGATTCTTCACTCGTTTTAGAGCCTAACAAATGCAGATACACTAGTTCCAAGGATGATAATTTAGTATCGTTAAGAATAATTATATTCTCATATTTATTTTCAATTAATGAAATTATTTCTTCAGCATTCAAATTAATTTGATTTAATCTTTCACCAACTTTGTTATAACCCCTAAGATCTGAATTTTCTAGACCATTTTCAGAAAAAGTTAATTGAAACACAGTATCTTCAGCAACAATACCTGCTTCATAATCTCCCATTGCAAAATCATTAATAGGGATATCTTCTATAAAAAATTTAACTGAAGCCATGTATAAATCAGTCGCAGTCTGACTAATCTCCTCATCGCCACCTTCAACGTTAAAGTATTCTTTTAATAATATACTCATCTCATTCGCTGTAATACTTTGTAACTCAATTGAATAGTCTAATTCAATACCTAAACTATGTATTAAAGTATCAATTTCTTGCGTAATTTCCTCTCTAGTCGCAAAAGATAAATCATCCTCCGTCGACACTTCAAGTCCATTCTCTTTAACTACATTCTGAACATCATAATACACAAAACCTTCACTTCTGGTATATCCATAAGCAATGCTGTTCTCCACTTGAGCAACGCTCAATATATAAGACTCATTCTCGAAAGAATACCGTTCCATTGTTAGTTCTGGTATTGAACTATGTTCAAAATCTGCAACTTCCAGATTATGATATTCCGCCACTCCTTCTAAAAAGTCATTCACATCTTGTTGTATTATTTCATATTTAAAACTTTCTTCAGGATATTCATCATGTATAAGTTCATCACTAACTGAATACTCACCTTGTGCAGTGACAGTGCTTAAGTGAATATTCACCATAATCATCAATCCTAACAAACTAGTAAATAACTTCATCAATTTATTCATAATTTTTCTCCTTATCTTATGATATGAAAAAACTACATAGCAGTCTAATCTCTCAGAAAAAATCGCTATGTAGCAAATAAGATTTCATAATTCTTTATTAAGGTGCCCAATATCCTTTAACTGTCGCACTATTTCTAGATTGACCTGCGTCCATTGATGCTGCTAAGTAATAATCTTCACCGGCTATTGCTAAGCCACTATAGTACGGAAGATATTGTCGGTAATGACCAGAAAAATCTTTATAATCAGTTGCTATACCGCCACCTCTTGCGAATCTCACTCTAAAAGTTACGTATATTCCACCATAAATTCCTGAATCTGGAGTAACTGCAGCAGAAGCATAATCATATTTTTTTCTGTAGCCCCCACTAGTCCTGTAACCTCCCTCAGTAACATTAACTGTAAATGGCGTTCTATCTTGAGCTAATACTTCTTCTCCAGGCATAAATATGCCTGTTAAAGATAATATAAATAGAAAAATTAATTTTGATTTGTTTTTCATAATAAAATCTTCCTTCTCGTCTTATATTTTTTATATTATGTGGCTATAATATTAGTTAATAAAAAACAACATACTTACACATCGTTTTAGTGTAGTGCTATTAATCATAATATGATTTATCTTGTAAATTAAAATATGTAATTTTATTTATCGATTTTGATTTGTATATTGTTGCTTTTACTTCCCAATCATTATACTTTAAATCATTGTCTGGCTTTTTTTCTATGAGAGTAAATATCCAATTCTGTTTAATAGTATCTTTATTTTCTTCTTCTTTTACTAACTCTAGATTTTCAACCAAATAATCTTTTTCGCTTTCTAAAGATAAGTAATACATCTCAGTTAGGTCTCCATTTATTAACATTTTTTCTAAATAGTTACTTTCGACTAATTCAATGTACTTTTCATTCATTAATTTAATTAGTTGTTCACTATCATAAGAATATGAAGTTGGTGAGTTCTCACCTTCAGAATCTTGTTGGCTTTCATTCATAGCAATCGCTTCTAATTCTAGAATTTGAGCAAATTCTTTAGCTTCTTTATATGTAATGTTATACGTTGCTTCAATAAAATCTTTTTCAATTGTTTTTACTGTACTATTGTATACCTTAGCAGCTCCTCTTTTTATTGCATCACAAATTCCATTACCATACGGACAAGCTCTAATCGCAAATGGTGTAATATCAGAACCATCGTCATATAATATCGTAAAGTTATCTCCAAAGTAATCTTGTGTTGTACTTCTCGCTTCTATAAATTCACTTGTAGACTCTAAATGCTCAAAATCATGAGCAATATCATGTGCATGTACTTTCTGCGATGTAATCAATGTACCTAATAAAAAGATCAAGAGCGAAAGAAAAAAAGTTCCTTTTATAAAATTTTGCTTATTATACATATATTTTGTCCTCTCGTTTTTTTACTTTATTTTAGCTAAAATTAGTTATAGAAATCTAAACAGTTATTTATTTAGGGGATATTTAATTATATTTTCTCAACAATTCAAAAAATAAACTATTATCATAGCACAAAATCCAACGTAATATAAACGTTACTTCTAAACAGTCAATTCGCTCTTACGCTTTTGAAAGAAGTTTCAATAAACTTAAATTCCATCAAAGAGGTTATTAAATTTTTATTTGATATAACTGTTTGACTCCCATGATTCCTAATTAAATACGTTTGAGATAATTCACTTATGGAAGAATAATTCTGATCACTAAATTTAATTTTATATATTAACTTAACTTTAAAATCTAGCAGTCCGCTTTTCCTTAAATAAATTCAGAATTTGATTTCTAATTCCCATAACTAGTAATATTACATTGGCATTCAGTGCTAATGTTATATATTGCATGATATGTTTCTTACCTATAAAAAAAGCAATTACATAAATAATTAACATAACTAATAGAATGATTTTAATTTGATTAGTATTCTCGATAAAAACGAGATTCTTAACAAATATTTTTATCCATTGATGTACAATTCCAAACACTACTAAGAAAGATATAATAAAAATCCAATGAAGGGTTGAGTAATCCAATTCGAAAAACTTTAGACAAATCGACATTAATGTAAACATCACTCCTGAATAAAACAAACAATAACTTGGTCTGCTTGCATGATATCCACCACCATAAATTCTTAGAGGAATGAAAAAGGTAATAACAAACATTAATTCTATTAATACGCCAAACACAATAGCAATTAACCCAGCTATTATGAAGCATATAATTTGATGTATTACTACATTCATTCCAAAATCAATACATTCTTTTTCAATATCTGATAACCTATAAGCATTCTCAATCATTAATATTGTCTTGTTGATAATTTTTCTTTTTAACATAGTCTCTTATATCCTGACTCGCTTTGAATTGATAAATAAACATCAAACTTCTTTGACTCACTACATTCCAACTCACTAATCCTATTAGTGAGTTATACAATAACTTACCGAATTTTTTTTGAAATTAACCAACTATCATTCCTTCCTCTATTTCACTATATAATACTTTTATCAATAATCAGTAAAGTTGTAATGAAAACCCTATAAATTGTAATAGAAAAGTTTTATTGTGTCTTATCATATTTAATATCATTTTTTGAATTTTAAATGTTATACTTAATTTTATTCTAATGAGAGTTGAATTCATAAACTAATTAGGTGGTGCTACTTGGATTTTTTTAATATTTTTTATGCAATTGTTAATCCCTTTTATCTTTACATATTATGGTTATACTTTACTGTATGGTTCGGTAAAAGTAGTGCGACAATAAGCAATAAGTTATTAATTTGGTTGATTTCATATTTAGCTATTACTTTTTCTTTCTTATTTATTCAAATACCGTATATCACTCTTATAACTAATCTAGCTAGTTTTAGCTTAATTTTGAGTTTGTTTAAGGGTGTTTTATCAAAAAAAATATTATCTGTTTTTATTTTGGTGTCTTGTTTATTAAGCATCGAAATATTAGTTGTTTCACTTTTTAATAATCCAACACCTACTTTAATAAAACAGTATAATTTTCAAAATATCACATCTCTAGTCTTAAGCTACTTAATAGAATACGTATTAGTAAAATACTTAATTCGAAGAAAATATAATTTTATTTCAATTTATAATAATCGTTTACTTTCTTTTAGCCAATTAGTCATTCCATTATTAACAACTATTGTTTTCCTTATCTTTATTAAAGATTCCTCTATTTCCGAATTTCAATTCATTACCTTAGCTCTATTTTTTATATTAATTAATGTCATTTTATTTGAATTATATGATGCTCTTTCAAGAAGTTTTAATTTATTAAGCGAACAACAAAATTTCAAACAAGAACAATTAGATTACGCTAATCAATTAAAGATGATAAAGTCTCATGATGAAGAATGGCGTGAATTTCGTCATGATTTGGCTAACCGATTAACGCCTCTGTATGGGTTTGTTGATCAATACCCTAACAGAGAATTACAAGATATTATTTTCGATATCGTTCCAGAACCACTTAAAGAACCAATAAGCAAGACAGGGCATATTGCCATAGACAGTATTATTAACACTAAACTTCAACCTGCATCTACTGAAAGTATCAATTTAACAACTGAAATATGGATACCGAAGAAAATTAAAATTGATAGCATTGATTTAGCTGTGCTATTAGGTAATTTACTTGATAATGCAATAGAAGGCTGCTTGACTATCCAAGAAAATCGATTCATTGATATCAAACTACTATTTGAATCAAATCAGCTTAAATTAAGGATCTCCAATTCTTTTGATGGTGAGGTCGATAAGCAGGGCGAGCGAATTTTGTCACGGAAAAGAAATAATAATATACATGGATTTGGCTTATCGAGTGTTCAAAAAATTGTTAATAAATATGATGGAATGCATGATATTCACTACACACATGATTCGTTTTCAATTAAAATACTTTTATTCGAACCTGTTGTTGAATAGATTTGAAAATTAGGAGGGTGTTTATGGTCGAAATATTAATTTGTGATGATCAGGAATTTATTACAGAGTGCTTAAGTAAATATATACTGGATCAAATTATTATTAAAAACTTAAATGTTACAGTTAAAAGTTTTTTGACAGGCGAAAGCCTAATCGAATACTTGCAATATGCTCAACCAAAAAAACGGATTATCTTATTAGATATTGAAATGATTCCTATGGACGGCTTATCAGTAGCAAAGTATATTCGTAATGCTTTAAATGATTATACAACTGAAATTATTTTTGTAACAGGTACAAATGGTTATGAACGTGATTTGTTTGAAGTTCGTCCTTCTGGGTTTATTTCTAAGCCGATTAATTTTGATGCTCTTTACAACACGCTCACAAGAGTTTATAACCTTCTGAACTCTGAACATGTATATTTCCAGTACTCTCAACATGGAATAAAGAAATCAATTCGCTTAGATGACATCCTCTATTTTGAGAGCATGAATCGGAAAATTAAGTTAGTAAGTACAAACCACACTGATTCATTTTACGAAAAAATGACTACACTAAACAACAGACTTGTTGATTATCCTCACTTTGTCTCTTGCCATCGATCTTTTACTATCAATGTTAATAAGATTATAAGAAGAGAAGGATCCCGTCTTATAATGACCGATAATAAGTCTATTCCCATTAGCAATAATAAAAAAGACTTGGTTGAAAAAGCTTTGTTGCAATTTATATAGCACCAAGACAAAAAGAAGGAAAACTGATGACTCGTTTTCCTTCTTTTCTTTATTTAAAGCCAATTACTAACTCTTTACCACTCTTTTTTGCTAATTCATCGAGAGTTTGAATCGTGACATTTAAGTTTCCATTTTCAATTCATGCAATAACCGATTGGATCTTCCCCGTCTTTTCAGCAAATTCTTTTTGTGTCATATGCTGTGACTCTCTTAGTTGCATAACTTTAACGGCGATATCTAATCTGATACTTTCTTTTCTATACTCTTCTTTTAAAATGCGGATTCTGAGCAATATCCTTATTTATCAAGTCTCTTATTTTACTCATTATAATCCCCTCAAACCAGCTTAGTCATTCGTCTACTAAAAACAACTCATCCTAATCCGACTCTAATTTTTTCCCAATGAATACATTCCAAAGTAGTTTTAAATTTTCGCTAGTTTTAGTATGGCAGATGATGCAGTATTATTTTTCCTGTTTATCCATTCTTCATACTTTAGACCAATGTCGTACACGTTTGAATTGACTAAAATGGTATTATAAGGAGTGATTCAGATGGAAAAGATTAATAAATTTATTGCAAAAACGCCTCGAAAATTCTGGCTTTACAATAGTATTGTCGCTCTTATCTTTTTTCTTATTGCGCCACACAATTTTTTTCAAGCAATTTTATTCCCGTTTGTTGTCATCACAGTTCGCTACATCACTTTGAATTATTTAACAAATGTCACCGTTAAATACTTGGGCTTTTATCCCTTCAAGAAAGATATAAAATGGTTCTTAATTACTTTGGCAATTAGTTTTGTGCTTTATCAAACGTCATTTACCATTATGATTTTAGGTGGATTACTCATTCTATGGCAGGAAGGTTATTTTGATCACTTCAAGATTAAGAAATAACTTAAAAAGGGGCCAGTACTGATGAACTAGCCCCTTTTTTAACTCTTATTGTATAATGATGAAAACTAGGCCGATACTAATTTTCATCATTATCAAACTTAATTAAAACAACTCATCCAACAAGATATAATACTTAATCTTATCCCAATCAGGCTCTATCCCTATTTTTTGGAAGAACAACTTCCCGTAATTTTCAACTTCGTATTCAGTATAAGTCCGTAGTACACCGAATTTACCACGAAGATTATCCAATAAGCTTCGGTAACATAAAGCTATATCTTGGTAGATATCTGATATACCACTTTGCCCAAGGTCAATAAAGCCTGTTAAGTAGGAACCACTAGCAATTAGATTAGGTAAACTAAAATCTCCATGAGACAATACTAATTTCTCTTCTTCAGGACGATTATTATCCAACCAATCCCATAATGCCTCTGGGCTATTGAATCCATCTTCACCAAACGTTCCTTCATCAGCATCATTCACATCAACCAAGTTCTTTTCTACACGCTCTTTTGCTGCTGCTAACTTGTCTTCTAACAATTGTGAACTGGGGCAATGTGTTATATCCACATTCCAAAGTAACTTAAGACTATCAGCTAACAACTCAATTAAATCCTCAGTCGATCGTCTGACAATGACTTCATAAGACGGATCTCCTTTTAATTTCTCCATTAATAAGTAGTTTATTCCTTCGACTTGAATATTTTCAAAAATTTCAGGTACTGGTAGATGATAATTATTCCACCAATTAAGCATTAGCACTTCGTTTTTAACTTCATCAGAAGATGATTCTATCTTAAGAACGCAATCATCTAAAATCATTTTCTTTGCCTTCGATTTACCTATCAAATCAATTTGAAAATTCTGGTTATCAATATATTTTCGGATTTCTTTGGGTATTACTAGATTCATCTCATCACTCCTCAATTCTATTCAATACTCTATTATATACATGTAATAGGAAAGCGATATCATTTTGTATTACTCTTGATTTTACACCATGGAAGTCATTTTGCAAATGGATTCGAATCTTTCATTACTTTTTTATAAACAAATTGTACAATATTCTTTTCTTCGCAAGTGTTTTTAATTGTATTTTTTGCACTATAAACGTAATCTTAAGTAACAATATAATAAAAGGAGACAATACTATGGCAAAGATACTCATAACTGGAGCAACAGGTACCATTGGTGTCGAATTAGCAAAGCATCTTATTACTAAACACGCGCTTACTTTAGTCGGACGTGATTTTTCTGACCTCCCTGACGATATTCAAGCTAAAGCAACCATTGTTAAACGCGATTTACTTGATCCTGACAATTGGAACGGCTTACTAGATGGCATCGAATATGTCATTCAATTAGCGGGAGAAGCTGACCAAGATGCTGATTTTTATGACAGTTTATTAGATTTAAACTATAAAATCCCACATAACTTATATAATGAAGCGACTAAAGCGAAAGACTTGAAGCGCATCATTGTCGCTAGTTCTATCCATATCGTTGATGGTTATCCAAAAGGTGTCGAAGTCAAGACCACGGATCCTATCCGTCCTGCTAACTTATATGGCGTATCTAAAGCGTATTTAGAAGGTTTAGCTGCTTACCATGCTTATTCAAATGGCATTGAATCCATTGCGGTCCGAATTGCTGATTATAAAGCGAGCGACGAAGAATTAGATGAAGAAGTTGATGAGTACGGCATGGCGATGTACTTATCTAAAGAAGATATGAATCGTCTCATAGATGGCTGTATCGAAGCAGAATTAAAAGAACCCTTCTTAATTGTTAATGGAGTCTCTAATAACACATTTACTCGCCTATCTAATGAAGAAGCAAGAGTCAATTTAGGTTACAACCCTCAAGATAATGCGTTCGAGAAGAAGAATATTTTTTAATCAACAAAAGACGTAGATGAAAATCTACGTCTTTTGTTGTCTACATATTTATATGTTTTGATGCTTCTCGAATTGATAAAGGAGCTAGTTCAGTCTGATACTGCCTAAGAAAATTCTTGACCCATTCTTCATTTATTCGCGCATAATCACGTAATGCCCAACCAATGGCTTTATTAATAAAGAATTCGTTGCTTCCTAAATTATTCATAATCGTTCGAGTCAGTAATTGAGTATCGGTTGCTTCCTTCATACTTAATTGATGAATAATCGCTACGCGTCGCAACCATAAATCATCTGATACACTCCATTCAATGATTGTTTCTTTTAACTCTGGATACTGTGTTTGAAGATAGCCCACTCTTTTCACTAAAGCATCCACAGAATCCCACCAGGACTTTGTTGTAATAAGTTTTTTCAAATGATTGATATCGTCTTTTTTCAAATACGTTTGCATATCATTTAAATAGTCAGTGGCAACATATTGGAATTCACGTTCCTCCTGTTGCCAACATTCTTGGACGAAGTTCCAATCGATAATAGGTGTATCTGGATTCACTTTAGACTGCGCTCGTGCTTCTTGTTTAGCTTCTTTAAAATACGGCTTTGCTATATTCCGACGTGCCACGCTTTTAAGACCTAAAAAAGGAAACTGATTTCTTAAGTACGCTGACATTGCTTGGGCATCGTCTGTTCGGTGGCCTTTCATCTCTGTGATTAATTGTTCAGTATCCATTGTGATTCCTACTCCTTTCAACAAATTTTTGATATATTCTCAATCTTGGAGGATGGATTTGAACTTTCTTTTAAATCCACATCTCATCACTTTCTTGCTCTTCCTCAAGTTAAATGATGTATCCTGATAGTAAGTATAATGCATTAATCAATAAGAGCCCTCCAGTTGCATAACAAGCTAACGCTGCACTTTTAGCGGATATTATTAATTGATTGTCTTTACTTTTACCATAAATAACGCCCAATAATACTGATAGAACAATCGGCATAATAATATAAGCAACTTCTTGATACAGCCAAGCATACATTAGAAAATGAACCGCACCTACGATGCTAAATATAAAAGGAATGATAGTATAGTGCTCTCTTTGGAACATAGCAATCAACAATGGTATTGCTAACAATTGACTCATCGCAATGATAATACTTAATGAATTTAAAATGCCCGTATCCGGCCGTAAGGTAAACGCACCAACAATATATAAAATGAGTAAAGCGATTGGTAAAGCAACCATTCCCTGAAACAGAGTGGCAATGGCTGCATAGTTTAATTTGATTTTTTGCCATAATACTCCGCATATTAACCATGTTATACCGTAAGCAACCAGAAAAGGGGCACCTGAGTAATTTACTCTAGCAAGCTCTTCCAACAATTCAATCATAACTTTAGCTCCTTTTTAACTTTAAACAACGTCTCTATGACTTAATCCTACCTGATTGCGTTTAATTCACCTAATAAAAAACATCCCTACTTCATAAGTAAGGATGCCATATGTTAATAGTTAGCTACATAGTGTCCGGAAGTAACTTCTTTTAATGCTACAACTTCTTTATTTGGTTGCCACGCTTTTAGCGGATTAGAGTCTACCACCTTCGACTTCATCTGTGCATCTAACCTTGGAACAGCTTGAAGTAATTGTTGTGTATAGGGGTGTAGTGGATTCGCGTATAATTCGTTCGTTTCTGCTACTTCTACAATTTGTCCTTGTTGCATGACTGCTACTCGGTCACTAATTTGTTTCACGACTGCCAAATCATGAGCAATGAATAGATACGTTAATCCTAGTCTGTCTTGCAGTTTCTTTAAGAGTTCAATAATTTGCTTTTGAATCGAAACATCCAAGGCAGATAAAGGCTCATCCGCAACAATAAAGTCAGGTTCCACAGCTAACGCACGTGCAATTCCTATACGTTGACGTTGTCCCCCAGAGAACTCATGGGGGAAACGTGAAGCAAAACTTGGGTCTAATTCAACTAAACCTAGCAATTCTTCAACTCGCGCCCGACGTTCTTTCGCATTCTTCACTAATTGATGCGTGTCGAGTGCCTCTCCGATAATATCTTCAATTTTCATACGAGGATTTAATGAAGCATAAGGATCTTGGAAGATAATCTGCATATCTTTTCGGACTTTTAACATCTCTGATTTAGTCAGTTGATGCAAATCAAAGCCTTGGAATATAATACGTCCGCTCGTTGGTTTATACAATTGAAGGATAGCGCGACCTAAAGTAGATTTCCCCGAACCAGATTCACCTACAAGTCCTAAGGTTTCCCCTTTATAAATATCTATATTAACCTGATTAACTGCTTTAAGCTGCTTCCCTTTGCCAATATCGAAGACTTGCTCTAGTTGCTCTACTGAGATTAGCGGTTGAACTTGCGCTTTTTCTTGAGTGATTTTCTCTTCTTCAATTCTAGGTACAGCTTCAAGTAGTAATCTTGTATAAGGATGTTGAGGGTTAGCAAATATCTCATCAATCGGTCCTTGTTCAACAATTTTACCTTCTTGCATGACGATGACTCGTGTACAAATTTGAGCAACCACACCAAAGTCGTGAGTAATTAGTAAGACAGATAAGTTTAAATCTGTTTGTAATTGCTTTATAAGGGATAGAATTTGAGCTTGAATCGTAACATCTAATGCTGTCGTTGGCTCATCTGCAATAAGTAAACTTGGATTAGCAGCTAAGGCAATGGCAATCATAATTCTTTGACGCATTCCCCCAGAGAACTCATGCGGATAATGACTAAACCTCACATCAGCGTCTTTAATTCCAATTGACGTCATCAATTCAACTGTTCTTGCCTTAGCTTGTTTCTTACTCATACGTTGATGTAATCGAATCACTTCAACAACTTGATCACCAACAGTCATTGTTGGATTCAATGAACTTAATGGATCTTGGAAAATCATTCCAATATCTTCACCCAATATTTTACGTAAGGCTTTTGGTTTAGTATCAAGGAGGTTGTGCCCTTTGAATTCAATCTCACTATCAGAATGAATGATGGCATTATCAGGTAATAGTTGGGTAATTGAACGGGCCGTCATACTTTTCCCACTACCTGACTCGCCTATAATTCCAACAATTTCACCTTCTTCTACTGAAAAGGAGATATTATTTAATACTTCTTGCTGTTGGTCTTCGCTCTCAAAGCTTAAGCCTAATTGGTTGACCTTTAAAATATCAGACATTTACTCACTCCTATACTTCTTTATATACGTTGATATCTGTTAATACACAGCGATTATTATAACATAGCAACTATCTGAAAGAGGCGAGTAGATCAGACAACCGTCATTCAAAAATCCGAATGCTAGCCTTCGAAAATCCGCATGCCTCGTTTTGAGGTGGAAACGTTATAATAACTGAGTATGAATTCATGGGTAAAATTTATTCATGTATTCGATAAGTTAATTTTTACTTAGGAGGTGAGATTTTTGGAACACATTCAACAAAACAGTTCCTTAACTAAAGGATGGTCTTTAATCTATCAACAAATGCAACGTCAATGGACTTATAAAATAGCTCTTTGGGTACTTGGTTTACCCTTACATATTATATTCTTCGTGATTCAACTCATACACTTCACAAAATATAAATCTCAACCAGTTGCTGAACGAATCTCTGATGATGAAAAAACAGTGTTAAAACAAAAACTAATAAAAGAAGAACAGAATAAACAAGCCTACTTCAAGCAAAGTATTAGCGCTGAACAGACTGAAAAACGAGTTAATCAACGGTTAAATCATTATGTTCAATCATTAGTTATTGAAAACAATGATATGTCAGAGAGGATTCATCTTTCTGATATTTTCGCGGACTGGATTGTAACACCTGTTGGGTTTATAACGAGTATTATTCTAGCTTGGCCCATGTATATTTTAATGATTGTCTATCGTATGCCAATCTTAAGGTACATTGTTGAAAGGTTATTCTTGATGGTCTTCGTTATCTTTGGTGTAACTTGGATTGTATTTACGTTATTGCATTTTTCACCATCGGACCCTGCTCAAAACATCTTAGGTGTACAAGCTACCCCTGAACAAATTCAGAACTTCAATGTGCTTCATGGTTTAGATGATTCCTATTGGGTACAGCTCTTTAGAACGCTAAAAGGTATAGTTACATTTGATCTTGGATATACTTATGTAGGGAATGAATTGGTTATAGACGCATTGCTACGCCGTTTCCCTATTACACTGCAAGTCACTTTCTTCTCTCTAGCTATTTCTTTAGTTATAGCAATCCCTGCAGGTATTTATTCGGCGGTGAAAGTGAATTCTTTATTTGACCAGTTCTTTATGTTCATTGCTTTAATTGGTCTATCGATTCCAACATTCTGGTTAGGTTTAATCTTTATCTTAAACTTTTCAATTCGTAACCGTTGGTTGCCTGCAACCTTTAATCCGGACAATCTGTGGTCACTGCTGATGCCTGCGATTGTCTTAGGAACAAGCTTAGCTGCTTCTGTTGCACGAATGACCCGGGCTTCGACTTTAGAAGTGATTCATGAAGATTACCTTCTAACAGCCAGATCAAAAGGAATGTCGAATTGGCGCATCATTTGGCGTCACATTATTCCTAATGCGCTGATTCCAGTTATTACAGTGATTGGTCTGCAATTTGGTGGGATGTTAGGTGGATCAGCAGTCACCGAACAAGTTTTTAATATTAATGGGGTTGGTAGTTATATTGTAGAGAAACAATTTGTGCCGGATATTCCAGCTGTTTTAGGCGGGGTTATCTATATCGCGATTATTGTCTCTTTAGTCAATTTAGTCGTTGACCTACTGTATGCACTTATTGATCCACGAATTCGAACAACGTTAAAAAATTAAACTTAGATAGAAAGGAGTTTGGCTTTGGTTCAATCTTATTCACTGGTAGCAAAACGCTATTTACGTTTTGCTTCGACATTTTCGATTGTCTTCTCATTAGCGGTCATTTTATTTACATATTTAAGACAAGGAACAGATTGGAGTTTAGTGACTATCGGCTTCGCCCTTATTCACCTGATACTCAGCTTCATAAACTTCTTTATTGCCAGACACATTCAAAACAATGGAAAAGTTCACCCTGTGCACCGCGTATGGGGTTTTGTCCTTATGTTATCCGTCTTATTAGGGAATCCATTTAACTTTATAACGGGGATGTTCTTAATATTACGTAAACTCATGTCGTATCAAATATATTTAATCTTCACAGTACTCGTTGATTTAACGATTATTGCGACAACGAGTTTAAACTTTTTCAAACCTACTATGAGCCCGGCGTTTACTATCGGTTTATTCCTATTGGGCGTCAGTTTACTCTTTCATTGGGGACTTGCTCTATTTAGTGCTCATTTGAAAAATGTATCCAAAACTCAGTTATATATTGTTATCGGTTTACTTGTAGTCACTTCATTCAGTGGAAATTTATTAGGACTGATTGCTGCTTGGTTAATTTGGCGTGAACATCATAATCAAGCAAATGTGCGCCGACGTAGTGTCTTTTCAAACATTTCTCGTCATGAAGTCGCAATCTTTGGGCTTTATATTATTACCTTTATATTTGCGATGGCGATTACAAGTTACTTAACCTTTGAGTATAGTTACGCCGTAGAAAATAATTATACGGCGATTTTACAAGCACCAAGTATGACGTACCCTTTAGGAACTGATAATTTCGGGCGCGATGTCTTTTCACGCATGGTCTTTGGCGGTCGGATTTCTTTACTAGTTGGGGTCCTAGCTACTTTAGCGCCTCTACTTATTGGTGGTTTCCTGGGTGCAGTCTCAGGTTATTACTCACACCGTGTTGACCAAACAATTATGCGTTCCTTGGATGTATTGTACGCTATTCCCGGTATTTTATTGGCAATTACGATTGTGACGGCTTTTGGTACATCAACACAAAACTTAATTCTCGCTTTGAGTATTGGTGGCATTCCTGGTTACGCCAGAACAATGCGGGCCAACGTACTTCAAGTGAAGCAATTAGAATACGTTGAAGCTGCCCACGCTGTTGGGGTTAGTGATGTAAAAATCATTTTAAAACATATTATTCCTAATGCGAGTGCCCCGATGATTATTCGCTCATCGCTTACTGTCGCGACGGCAGTTATTTCAACAAGTAGTTTAAGTTATTTAGGTTTAGGGGTTGAAAGTCATATTCCTGAGTGGGGTAACATCTTACGTATCGGAAGTGATTATCTAGAAACACAACCTTACTTAGCTATCTATCCAGGTTTGGCTATTATTGCCTTAGTTTTATCATTTAACTTCTTAGGAGACGGCTTACGTGATGCTTTAGATCCTAAGATGACTCAATGACACGTAAGCATTTTATGAAGAAAGTTGGTGAGCTGTATCGATGAACACAGATGAAGATTGTTGTAAGTGCCGTAAACATTCAAAGCAAAATAAAAGGAGATTTTTTATGAATAAAATTTTAAACAAATTATTTTTAACAGCCTTAGTATTAGTGGGAGTAGTCGCTCCCGTCGCAACTACTGTACAAACTGCCAATGCTCAAGAAGCTATTCCCATTACTATCTTAGCTCAATCAGCATCCGAACAAGATGTTAATATTGTCCGTGACCAATTAACTCGCGCTGGCTTCCAAGTTGAGACAAGTTTGCAGCCGGATTATGCAAGTTTTAATGCTCAAAAAGAAGCAGGAAATTATGACTTAGCTATCTCAAGCTGGACAACTGTAACAGGGAATCCTGATTATGCCGTTCGTTCACTATTTATTACAGATGGTGACAACAGTATTATGAGTAACCCGGAAGTGGATGAGCTAATTGAACAAGCAGCAACGGAAACACCGGATGAATATGTGAATACGTATACTGAATTCGAGAATCAATTAGTTACTGAAAATGCGTATATCGTGCCATTATATACATCATTAAAAGCGCAAGCCTTTAATCAAGAAGTATTAAACCCAGATTCTATTCGTTTGTCTAAATCAAGAGCCTTTGCTTGGGAACCCGTTTCTTATGTTGATGACAGTCAACATGCTGAACGTCCATTACTTTTAACACAAACCTCATCACAATTGACTTCATTAGACCCAATTAAAGGGAACGACGGAAGTATAAACCAATTGAATACGAATATGTATGTACGTTTAATCAACCTAACGGATGATGACCAAATTACTTCAGAGAATTCATTAAGTTATAATCATGCGATTGCAGACGGAAACTCAGAGTATTACTTCATCTTACGTGATGATATTAACTTTGCTAAAATCGAAGACGGTGCAGCAGTTGATACTGGTGATTTAGTATCGGCTGAAGATGTTATTTACTCACTCAACCGTGCAAAAGACCCTAATTCAGTTCCTGATCATCGTACGTATAGTTTACATGAGCATATTGACGAAGTTTCAATTGTGGAAGATGTAACTGAATTAGAAGAAGCGACACTTTCTGGGAGTGACTCATCTATAAAAGAAGCTTTAGAAGATGGTTTAGAAACACCTATCTCAGCTGTTGTTGCTTCTGAAGATGAGGTCGATAATGCAAATGGTAATTATCAAGTCGTTAAATTAACAACAACACAACCATTTCCACAAGGATTAAATTACTTAGGTCACCAATCAGCAGGTATCGTGTCAGAACAACAAGTTGAAGCAATAAATACTTATGATATCGAGTCTTATGATGTAAACTCAGACATCGCTTATGGAGACCAACGTGCTGTCACTGAAGGTGGCTCTTATGATAACCATCTATGGACAAGTGGTCCTTACATCATGGTTGATAAAAATGATTACCAAGCAAACTTTGTTAAAAACCCAGCATACCGTCCTGATACAGATGCAGATGCAAACATTGAGCAAGTCACAGTCCGCTTTATCGCTGATTCAAGTAGTGCTTTATCTGCCTTACGCTCGAACGAAGTTGATCTGTACTATGGTTTAGGTGAAGTTGATTACCCAATTGTTGAGAACGAGTCAAGTTTAGCACTCCAATCAATTCCAAGTAATGCGGTAACTTATATGTTATTCAACGTCAATACACCCGGCCGCCCGGTATCAGACAGTGCTGACTTAAGAAAATCAGTTCTTTATGCTATCAACCAAGAAGAAATTAATGCTGCTTACCAAGGATTAAAATTACCAGCTTACTCAACATTATCGCCACTTGTTGAAACTGGGAATACTTTAGTCGCCGACCAAGCAAAAGTAGAAGAGTTTAGAAACAATTACTTAAATTCAGCTACTGAATAAAATGTTTAAGCCCTCAACTACCTTGTAAATAGGATGGTTGAGGGCTTTTTCTGTAGAATAATTTCGTAGTTATCTCGGAATCGTTTTAGAACCGAATGCGGGTTTACAGTTTTTCTCAAGTTTTTCATTAAAATTTTATATAGTCAATTAACATTTACAACAAATTGCGGTATGATAATTAACATTGAAAGATTTATTACGGTATATTTAAATATCGTATCCAAATCCAACTTAGAGAGCATCTCTATAGTTTCAGAAAGGAACGGATGTATTTGAATATACAGCAATTAAAGTATTTAGACCATATTGAAAAAACCGGATCGATTAACCGCGCATCTGAGTTGTTATTTGTATCCCCTTCAACCATATCAGTCTCACTTAAAGAACTCGAGGCTGAAGTCGGTCAACAATTATTTACCCGTTCAAGTAGCGGAATGACCACAACACATGAAGGGCATGAATTTATAACTCAAGCTCGACAAGTCTTAAGCCAACTTGATGTCATGCGCGATTTGTTTGTTAATAATGAGTCGGAACGTCAATTCTTTTCTGTCTCAAGTCAGCATTATGACTTCGCATCAGAAGCTTTCAGCAAATTTATTAATAAACATCCAGGTGAACGCTTTGTCTATCGCTTCTTTGAAGTAGATACCTATTCAGTCATTAAAAATGTTTCGCAAAATGTTAGTGAAATTGGCTTCGTATACTTAAGTGAATTTAACCGCCGAATGTTAACTCGCTTATTCGAACAAGAAAATCTACAATTCCATGTGATGTGGGAATTCCAGCCTCATGTCTTTATTCGAAAAGACCATCCTTTAACTGAATTTGAAAGTATAAAATATAAGGACTTAATGGATTATCCTGCGATCACATTCGAACAAACAGAGCATCAAAACGACTTCTTAACTGAACATCCCTTAGAAGTTCAAGCAAATGATCAGAAGGTTGTTGTAAGTGACCGGATGAGTGCAATTAATATCATTACGGGGTCAAATGCTTATTTAACAGGTTCGGGCATTATGACAAACCGCATTACTGATGATTATGTTACGTCAATTCCTTTAGAAAGCTCGGAAAGTCACCATATTTGCTGGATTGCTCCGAAAAATCAGGAATTGTCAACGAATGCGCAAAATTATTTGAAGATAGCTGATCAAATACTATGTAAACGTGTTAAAAACTTGGAAAGTGTTCATTCACCAGATAATTATAAAATTTAATCGGTTAAACTAACCATTCACACAAATTAACCACCTCCATTAAACGGTTTAAACACGTCTAGTGAAGGTGGTTATTTCTACTTAATCAGTTTCATCGACGGTTCCAAAAGTATCTAATGGCCAAAATCTGAATAATATTTCAGCATTAATTGATTCTTCAGGAATCGGTCCAAACTCTGTACTATCGAATGAATGATTTCGGTTATCTCCCATAACAAAGTATTCCCCTTCAGGAATTGTTAATGGAGCAAAATCAATGGTGTTCGTATTATTCTGAAGAGTTTCTTCCGATAAGTAAGTTTCTGATAATGGTTCGTCGTTAATATAAATCACATCATCTTGAGATGAAATTGTATCTCCAGGTAAGCCAATCACACGTTTAATGTATTGCTTTCCTTCCTCAGTCGGCGAATCAAGTATCACGATATCAAATCGATCCACATTGAAGATATTCGCACCGAATAATCGATCGCCGTGTGCTAAAGTATAATTCATCGAAGGTCCATCGACTTCAAAGGGTGTAAACACAAATAATCTTAGTAAAACCATTCCAACGATGAGTAATAAAAATAAGCCATTCTCTTTAAAAAAACGTTTAATACTGTTCATGATAATCTCCTAGCAAATAACATAATAAGAATATTATACATCCCATATAAATACTTAACAACCTTTGGGCCTAAAGCTAAAGATTTCTTAAAAAATATGGAGGCGGCACGCTGAATCATCAGTGTGTCGCCTCCATTTATAATGTTATGATGCTGTTGGTTCGCCAACACGTTTAATTTTACCTTGTTGGATATAAACAGAAAGGATCGCAATATCTGCTGGGTTTACCCCACTCACACGACTTGCTTGTCCTAAAGTGCTTGGATTGATTAGTTTTAATCGTTCTCTTGCTTCATTTGCTAGGTTCCCAATTGCATCCCAATCAATGTCTTCTGGAATTTGTTTTTCTTCCATAGCACTCATTTTTTCTACTTTTCGAACAGCTTTATTAATATAACCTTCGTATTTAATTTGAATTTCAACTTGTTCACCGACTTGACGGTTCAATGGTCCTTCTTCGCGAGGAATTAATGTCACTAAGTCAAAGTAACGAATTTCTGGTCGTTTTAATAAGTCGCTTGCTAAGATACCATCTTTTAATAAGGCTGATCCAACGCGTTCGAATAAATCAACTAAACCTTCTGTATGTGGTGTTAGGCGGATTTTGCTTAGGCGTTCTAACTCTTGATCAACGAGTGCTTGTTTTGTTTTGAAAGCTTCATAATGGTCTTCAGATACTAAACCAATCTCGTGTCCAATCTCAGTTAAACGCATATCAGCATTATCATGACGTAATAATAATCGATATTCCGCACGTGACGTAAGTAAACGGTATGGCTCTGTTGTCCCTTTTGTTACTAAGTCATCAATCATCACGCCGATATAAGCTTCGTTACGTTTTAAGATGAGTGGGTCTTTTCCTTGGACTTTACGTGCTGCGTTAATACCAGCCATAATTCCTTGACCTGCTGCTTCTTCATAACCACTTGTTCCGTTCATTTGACCTGCAGTAAATAAACCAGGTAATGATTTTACTTCAAGTGATAAGTCTAATTGATGCGGTATAACGACATCATATTCAATCGCATAGCCTGGACGCATCAATTTCGCATTTTCCATACCTTTTACCGTACGTAACATCTCAACTTGAACTTCCTCTGGCAAGGATGTTGAAAGGCCTTGAACGTACATTTCTTTCGTGTTTGCGCCTTCTGGTTCAATGAATATTTGGTGACGTGGTTTGTCACTGAATCGAACGATTTTATCTTCGATAGATGGACAATATCGAGCACCAACACCTTCTACCGTTCCACTAAACATTGGTGCACGGTGTAGGTTTGCTTGAATAATTTCGTGTGTTTGAGCATTCGTATGCGTTAACCAACACGAAACACTTTCTTCTTTAAAGTCTTCGTCGGGAGTTAAAAATGAGAAATGATTCGGCATTGTATCACCTGGTTGTTCAACTGTATCATCAAACGTTACTGAATCAGCGTGAATTCTTGGTGGTGTTCCTGTTTTGAATCTAGCTAATTCAACACCTAATTCCAGTAAGTTCTCAGATAATTTGATCGAAGGTAATGTATTATTTGGCCCAGATGAATAATCTAAATCACCAATAATAATTTTACCACGTGAAGATGTTCCAGCTGTTAATACAACAGCGTCAGCTAAGTACTTAGCACCTGAGTTTGTAATAACACCTTTTACTTGGCCATCTTCGACATATAATTCTTCAACCATTCCTTGTTTAAGTGTTAGGTTTTCTTCTTCTTCAAGAACTTGACGCATGTTTTTTGCATAGGTTTCTTTATCTGCTTGGGCACGTAAAGCTTGTACTGCTGGGCCTTTACTTGTATTTAATAAACGCATTTGAATGTAGTTTCTATCGATATTACGTCCCATTTCGCCACCAAGTGCGTCGATTTCTCGAACAACTACCCCTTTAGCTGGCCCACCAATGGATGGATTACACGGCATAAATGCAATCATTTCTAAGCTTAATGTTAATAAAAGTGTTTTTGATCCCATACGGGCTGCTGCTAAAGCAGCTTCTGATCCAGCATGTCCTGCTCCAACAACAATAACATCATATTGTCCTGCTTCATATATTTGCATAAATAACTCCTTTCTAGTCTTTCTTCTCTTCTTTAAATTCAACGGTATGTTCGGTTAATTCGCCATTTGTATCATAAGTAAATTTTGCTGAGAAATAGGGTGTCTGTTTCACTAACCAATCTAAGTAAATGTAATCCCCTTCCCAAGTCGGTTTTGCCATGACTTGGTCATAAGGAACCCATTCCAGTGTTCCTTCATCGCATTCTTCAAACAGTTCACCTTCGAACTCAGTCACGACATAGACAAAACTATACCAATCTTCACCATCATGTTTGAAATCTGGAAACGTAATAAATCCTCTTAAATCCAGTTTAGTAGCTGTTAAGCCTGTCTCTTCTTTAATTTCACGGATGGCGCATTCTTCAGGTGTTTCACCTGCTTCAAATTTACCACCGACACTAATCCATTTTCCTTCATGAATGTCATTCGGCTTTTTATTACGATGTAGCAGTAAAATCTCTGATCCATTATCAAGATAACAAATAGTTGATAGTTTTGTCATGATTTTGTCGTCCTCTCTACCTTTACTTACCTAAACAGAATTGGCTGAATAATTTATTTAATAGTTCGTCTTGGACAGAATCTCCGGTAATCTCACCAAGTAAATCCCAAGCACGTGTAAAGTCCATCTGAATTAAATCAACAGGCAACATCATCTCAGTTGACTCAAGGACTTCATCCAGTGAGCTAATTGCTTGGCGTAGTAATTGTGTATGTCGTGTGTTCAGTAAGTAGTTCACGTCACCAGACTTGATTTCACCACTAAAGAATCTTTGTTCAATTTGAGTTTCTAACTCATCAATCCCAGATTCTTCAAGCATCGATGTTGCGATTAAATCAGCATCTTGAATGTAAGGTTCTAAGTCAGCGTGAGTTAATTTAGGCTCTAAATCTTGTTTATTTAATAAAATAATACGATTTTGATCCTTAGTTAATTCTAGGAGTTCAATGTCTACTTCTTGTAAGGCTTGCGCTTGGTTTAAGATTAGAATCACTAAATCTGCTTCTTCCATAACTTTACGACTACGCTCTACACCAATTCGTTCAACGACTTCATCAGTTTGGCGAATTCCAGCTGTATCGATAAGTCGAAGTGGTACACCACGAACGTTAACGTATTCTTCAATCGTATCACGCGTTGTTCCTTCAATATCAGTTACAATTGCCTTTTCTAAACCGGTTAATCGGTTTAATAAACTTGATTTACCAACGTTTGGACGTCCGATAATCGCAGTATTAATTCCATCACGGAATAAACGGCCGTGTTGCGCTTGATGTAAGATTTTTTGTATTTGTTCCTTCACATGTACGGCTGTTTCATTCAGTTGCTTCAATGACATCTCTTCGACATCATCGTATTCTGGATAGTCAATTGTTACTTCCACTTGTGCGAGTGTGTCTAACATTTCCTGACGTAATGAACGTATTTTAGTTGAAAGACTTCCTTGTAATTGGTTCATTGACGCATCCATCGCTTTATCCGTCTTCGCTTGGATTAAATCCATCACTGCTTCTGCCTGTGATAAGTCAATACGACCATTTAAAAATGCACGCTTCGAAAATTCTCCTGGCTCAGCCAATCTCGCACCATTCGCTAAGACTACTTCAAGTACTCTTTGAATGGCCATAATCCCACCATGTGAGTTGATTTCAACACTATCTTCCGTTGTATAAGATCTTGGTGCCTTCAATACACTCACCATCACCTCATCAATGACTTTTCCTGTTTCAGGGTCAATGATATGGCCATAGTTAATTGTATGCGAATCGACGTTATTTAAGTTCTTACCTTTGAAGATTTTACTCGCAATCTCAATTGCTTCATCTCCACTCAATCTCACAATGCCAATCGCACTTTCTCCCAGTGCTGTAGCAATAGCTGCAATGGTATCTGTTGTATACATTGAATGACTCCTTTCTAATTTTGCTCACAAAAAAAATGCCTAAACTCCCCCTATATGCATGATTTCTCCATGTTGATATACGGTTCGTAAGCACTTTGACTGCTACTACATTCAATTTCTTTAGCATTATACAAGATTCATTTGAATATTGCAAATAGTTTTGATAGGTTGGGGTGAGAAATTTTATCTTATTTACACTGCCTCCCCAACTCTCACCTGAATATCATTTACCTTCCTATCAGTAGCGTGATAGAATAGGGTTGATTAAAGAAGAGGTGAGTTTTATGAATAAGTTTGAATATATATACCTAGATATTGAAAACAAAATAAAAGAAAACATTTATCCAGTGGGGTCTTTACTTCCAGGTGAAACTTCACTCGCAACAGAGTATAATGTTTCTCGTGAGACGATTCGTAAAGCGCAACGGATGTTATCAGATAATGGATTTATCTTTAAAAAACAAGGACACGGGTCCATTGTTTTAGATTATCGACGTTTCGCTTTGCCAATTAGTGGTTTAGTGAGTTATAAAGAAGTAAGTGAGGAAAATAATCTCGCCAGTACGACACAAGTTATTCAAAATGATATTATCCCCGTCCCAGACTTTATTCTTAAAGAAGTAAAAATGAGTCCTAAAGAGAAGTTTATTCACTTAATTCGAACACGCTCAATTGCTGGCGAAGTCGTGATTATCGATGAAGATTATATTCGTCAAAGTATCGTGTCTGAAATACCAAACCAAGTAGCAGAAGATTCCATCTATCAATACTTTGAAGGCGATCTTGGTCTAGAAATCGGCTTCGCATCGAAAGAATTTATCGGTGAACCCGCCGATGATTTAGATATTAAATACTTAAAAATTAAACCAGAAGACTACACAATCACAGTGAGGAGCCAAGTATTTCTAAAGGACGCGACGTTTTTTCAATATACGATTTCACGTCACCGAATTGACCGCTTTCGTTTTCAAGAGTTCGCTCCGCGTCATAATCGGTTTATAAATCCGTGATATAATGAATGAATATCGCTTAAAGGAGTTAATGAATGCAAAATAATCAAAATTTGCGGTGGGGTCTAATTATCCTCATTGTATTAGGCTTTACTTTCGTTTTATACCTTAATTACGACAGTAAAGGAGAGGCGCCTAGTAAAACATCTTCACAAGATGTATCGTCTCAAGCAAATCAATCCAGTGAAGAAACTGTCGAAAGTGTTAGCGAAGCGAGTTCTCAAACGGATGAATCAGAACTAGAGAGTGAAAGTGACGTGGAAACGACACTGGACGTAGATACAACTAACCAAAGTAATCGCGTGGCAGTTGTACCTAGCCAAAGTAGCGAAGAAGAAAGTGATTCTTCTGAAAGTAGTTCTGAAGATGAAAGCCGAGAAGAAGATGAGACAAATGAAGCTGAATCCGAAGCAAGCAGCGCATCATCTGAAGGCAGTTCTGAAGATGAAAGCACCGAGGAAGACGAGACAAATGAAGCTGAATCTGAATCAAGCAGTGCATCATCTGAAAGTAGTTCTGAAGATGAAAGCCAAGAAGAAGACGAGACAAGTGAATCAGAATCCGAAGCAAGCAGCGCATCATCTGATAGCAGTTCTGAAGATGAAAGCCAAGAAGAAGACGAATCGACAGAAAGTTCTTCAGAATCAGAGCTTACTTTTGACGACATCTATCAAACTGATTTGATGGAAGAAAATGGAATTGAACCTTTAGACTTAGACGCCTATGAAAATATGGCTGATGTCATAGACCAAACACTTACTGAGTTTAACGTCAACTCATCTGAAATCAGTTTAGCTTATTATAACTTCCACAATGAGGAACATTACTATCTGAACGAGAATGAATTATTTACTGCAGCAAGTATAACGAAAGTTCCACTGTCTGCCTTATACATTGATTTAATCAACTCAGGTGAGTATCAATTAGATAGTGAACTTGATTACAGTGAAGCATTATTTGAAGCTGGGGCTGGAAACATTACAAACGGTCCTTTGGAAAGCAGTTATACGATTGAGGAACTGATTACAGAAGCAATCACTCATTCAGATAATACTGCAATGAATATACTTAAAGCTGAGTACGATAAAGAATTCGGTAATTTCCGCGAAGATATTTTAACGTTTGCTGGAATTGATGAGAAACCAGAAGACTTCTTAAACAGTAATCTAAGTTCAGCTTATATTACTGAACAAGTATTAATTAAAATTGTTCAAGATGAATCCTACAGTGACTTGATTAACTTAATGTTTGAAACAAGTCCGTCCCAATTGTTCACGTCATATGTTAATAATGAGATGATGGCGAATAAATTTGGTCGCTATGAGCAAGCAGTTAATGATAGTGGAATCTATTATGAAAATAATCAGCCACAGTACGCCTTAGTCGTTCTTTTCGATAATATTAATCAAGCTGATCAATTTCTAGAAGTAATGAACTTACGAGTGAATCAATGGTTTAGAGCACATAATTAATGCAAATAAAAAGTGGGTTTGGACAATTTCCAAACCCACTTTTTTAATAGAATAATTCAAGCAAAATAATTGTCGAAGCTAACAAACCCATAATAGCTCGAATCGTATTCCAGCGAGTCCACTCGCTAACATATTCTTGCCAACTGGTCTCATCGGCTTCATTCATCAGTCGATTGTTCCAGGGAACATTTTTCACAATGGTTACTAAAAAGCTTCCGATAATATGTAACAAACTCCCCACCCAAAACAAGATAGAACCCATATTCATCAAAACCATGGCTACCGCTAGTAAAGGGGAGCCAAAGAACAATAGGAAAAATAGACTGTTCTGTATTACATCATTGATTCGATTCATTATTCGAATACCAATACGAGCATCCTCTTCTTGCTTTAGCACAGGCATAATAGTATTAGAAAAAGTAAAATACAATCCACTGATAGTTGTGTTAAATAGAATAAACATAATTACGATTATGTTAGACATCATTTGCTCCTATCCACTGTTAAAGTGATTCTGAACCGGTCGTTGTTTGACTTTCATCTGTAGTTGCAGACTCATCCATTGATGAAGCGTTCGATGTTGACTCACTTGATTCAACTGAAGCATCGACTGTCTCTAAAGGAGTCGTTATTGTACTCACTTGATAAATCCCATTCGTAGGGTATTCAAGCGTATCTGGTAACATACCACTATTATTCACTGTTAAACGTACTTGATCCGCATTAAAGAAATTCCCTAGTGTCGTTACAATTGAAGCAATCACTGCTTGTTCTGAAGCTTCATGGCTATTCAATACAGCTACCACCCCAGGTGAGAAGTCAATGATGACAACTCCTTCATCTAAAGTGACCGATTGGACTGTAATCGTATCATCTAAAATACCCATCTCTTTAAACATACTGTCAAAAGCACTTGCAAAATTCCCGTTCGTTTGCCATGAGAATGCTGCTTGCCCAGGCTCAACCATCGCATCATCCGTTGTCGGCAGCATCACTTCAACATTATTGATAATACGGTTCTCATGATAGATTGCTTGTGCTTGCCATACTTGCGTCACCGTCCCCGCATCGTCGGCTTCAACGGTCGCTACGACACCTTCATTTTGGGCGTAATATTCAATTAAAGTACCTGATTCAAGTGTTGAAGTAACTTCGATCACATTCTCTAACTCTAAATCTCTTATCATCGCTTGGCTATAGATCGCAGTAATCTCACTTGTTGTCGTTGCATCACGTTGCCAACTTGTACCAACTTGTAGGGGTGCTTGTAGCAAGAGTTCAGATTCCTGAGTCGTTTGACCATTCATCCCTGTTAGATGATTCACATATGGATTCAATTCTGAACTTTCTTCTAAGCGAGTAATTTGTGAATTTCCCCAACTAAAGATATTCACGATGGGCGTTTGATCTGTTATACGTGCTTCCACTTGCATCATGTTCAATGTTTGGTCCACAAAGTTAGGGTAGTCAACACGTGACGTCTCCCCATTACTATATTGCTTAATTTGATACATAACGTTTGGTAAGTAATCTTCAATATTTAACTGAACGGCCTCTTCTAAAGCTACCCATTCACTTGTATCGAAGCTAGTTAGAATCTGACTGTTACTTGCTTCTTCAGGTTCTTGGCTTTGAGTGTCCTCACCTTCTGCTGAATTGGTTTCACTTTCAGTACCTTCTGTACTTTCATCTTCTGTTTGGTTACCCTCTAGACTTTGACGTTTCTCTTCTATAATACTTTGGTTCTCTTCGCTTAAGTTAATCATAGGTTCACTTGCACATCCGACGAGCAAGAAAGCGATTGAGCTTAAAATAAGTTGTTTTAATTTCATATGTATTCACATTCGTCTCCTCAAAATATTAATTTCATTATAGCATAGTCTTCTTCATTGAGTAGAGTGTTGTGAGGAATTTACCAGATAATTTTATAGTAATAAATTTTTATATTCATTTATTCACATATTCGTTTGTAAAAATAACATACTTAAGCTAGAATTATTACGGTATCAAAATTATTAGGAGGCTAACATATGGTTAAAATTGGAATTATTACAGGTAGTACACGTAACTCACGTGTAAATTTACAAGTGGCAGAATGGATTTTAGAATTTGCGAAAGCGCATAATAATAACGCAGAATTCGAATTAGTGGATATTAAAGAGTTTGATCTTCCACGCTTTGACGAGGTTATTCCTCCTATTGCAACAGATGATCGTCCAAATCCTAACGTTAAGAGATGGTCTGATAAAGTGAAAGAATTAGATGGCTTTATCTTTGTTACACCAGAATACAATAAAGCTGTAACGGGTGGCTTAAAAGATGCGATTGATTACTTAGCAAGTGAATTCTTCCACAAAGCAGCTGGAATTGTGTCATACGGTGGACAATTAGGAATTAGCGCAAGTGTGATGATGCGTCCAATGTTAGGTAACTTAAAAGTTGCTGTTGTTGGTCCTCAAGTAACATTCAGTATGAACACCGACTTCGAACAAATGAGCACGTTTAAACCTGCTGATTACCATACAGATTCAATAAATAATATGTTAAACGATGTTGTTAGCTGGTCAGAAGCTTTACAAACAGTACGTAATAAATAATTATATAGAAAAAGCTGTCTAACTCTAAGTTAACAGCTTTTTTTGTGCAATAAAAAAACAGAACTCTTAGAAGTTCTGTGGTAGATGGATAACGATATTTGTATAAAATATGAGAGGTTTGGGGGGCTTCTAATATTTGAACAGACTCGTTATCGATATATCTGTTATAAGGGAATGGTTCCTTAAGGAAAAGTATATGCTGTTTATTCTGAGACACATTGGCTATGTCTCATTACGAATATGATAACACCCTTCATAACTATTTGCAACAGTTTTTATTTATAAAATACCAATAAAGATATGCTTTCATTAAGTTTCCACAGAATAAACTATAACAGTTATAAGAAAAAGTGAAACAGTTTATTATCTGTAGTAATAGAAATAGAGTAAGAGCGAAACACTCTATGACAGTGCTCCGCTCTTATCTCATAACTTTATTTATCTTTTATTTGATCTGTTTGATCAATTTCTCTAACAATACGTGCAGGTGATCCCATAACTAATGAATTAGCTGGAATATCACGTGTAACAACACTTCCGGCTCCGATCACACACCCGTCACCAATCTCTACTCCTGGCATAATAGCAACATGGGCTCCAATCCAAACATTATTTCCGACAACAATCGGTGAGGCTTTCTCAAGTCCAATATTACGACTTGGGAAATCTAATGGATGAGCAGCTGTGTAGAAACCAGTATTAGGACCGATAAAGACATTATTTCCAATTGTAATTCCGCCACCATCCATGAAGTAAACATTACTATTAACAAATACGTCATGCCCAAATTGGGTAAGTGATCCATAATCACAAGTTAATGGACTAGAGATTCCAACGTTGTCTAACTTTTGTTGAAATAATTTTTCTTGAATGTCTTGTCGCTTTTCTTCTTCTAAAGGTGACGTTTGATTAAATTGAAAACACAAGTCTTGTGCAATTCTACGTTCTTTCACAAGTCCTTCGTCATAATTAGCGTCATACCACTCACCATTTAGCATCTTTTCACGTTCTGTCATAGTTTTCTCCTCACATTTGTCTATTATTTTATTAAAAATGCCACTGTTTCGTAGGCGTTCAACGTGATTGAATCAGACATTTCTTCTAAGGTGCCATTACCAATTAGTTTCTTAGACGATAGGCCCTTGAATTCATCTGGTAAAGTTACTGTAACTTCGCTTGGATAGAAATGACTGAGGACTAATAACTTCTCATCTTCTAATTCACGCACATAAGCCATTACTTCTGGATGATCTAATAATAACCCACGGTAAGTCCCATCACTTATCACATCATATTCACGACGTAATTTAATTAACTCTTGATAATATGAAAAGATTTGACCATTCGCTAATTCATTAGTGGCATTTACTTCTTTATAATTCGGTGCGACATTTAACCAAGGATTGCCCGTTGTAAAGCCTGCGTGATCACTGTCATCCCATTGAACTGGTGTACGACCATTATCACGTGATTTCGCTTGAATAATTTCAAGAGCTTCCGCTTCTGAGACACCTTTGTCTAAGAGAATTTGGTAATTGTTATGCGTTTCGATATCATTGTATTCTTCAATCGACGTATAATTAGGATTGGTCATTCCAATTTCTTCACCTTGATAAATATATGGTGTTCCTCGTAAGAATTGAATGGTTTGAGCTAACATTGTCGCTGTTTCAAACGGATAGTTCTCAACATCTCCGAAGCGGCTATTCGCACGCGGTTGGTCATGATTACTTAAGAATAACGCATTCCATCCGTCACCATCTGACATTCCAGTTTGCCATTCATCTAAAATTCGTTTTAATTCCAAGAAATCAAAGTCTGGATTACTCCATTTCTCTCCATTTTCATAATCCACTTTTAGATGATGGAAATTAAATATCATACTTAACTCTTCTTCAGCTGGATTTGTGTAACGAACACCATTGGGTATGTTTGTCGATGACATTTCCCCGACAGTGACAATGTCTTCACGTGTCCCAAAAGAGGCTTGATTTAATTCTTTTACCCACTGATGAACGATCGGTGTGTCGGTATACAATGACTTTTCTTGAGCTGAGCCTGGTTCTTCACTATCAACAAAAGGTAATTCTTTCCCAATGACATTTAATACATCAAATCGGAAGCCTTTGACCCCTTTGTCTAACCAAAAGTTCAAGACTTTCTGCAATTCTTTACGTACATTTGGATTGTACCAATTTAGATCTGCTTGGTGCACGTCATATAAGTGTAAATAATATAAATCTGTATCGCCAAATTTTTCCCAAGCCGGTCCACCAAATTTAGAATCCCAATTGGTTGGCAATGATCCGTCTTCTTTAGCTGGCTCTAAGTAGAAAAAACCTTGATAATATTGATCCCCGGCTAAAGCCTTTTGGAACCACTCATGTTCCGTTGATACATGGTTAAATACCATATCCATCATTAAATCAATCCCACGCTTTTGAAGCTCTTCCATTAGCTCATCGAAGTCTTCCATTGTCCCGTAATCTGGATTGATTCCCGTATAATCACTCACATCATAACCATTGTCATATTGCGGTGAAGGATAGAATGGACTTGACCAAATCATATCAATACCAAGCTCTTTTAAGTAATCTAATCTTTTTATTATTCCTTGTAAATCTCCATAACCATCACCTGTTGTATCTTGAAATGATTTCGGATAGATTTGATACATTACACGTTTTGATAATTTCATTCTTAAATTCCTCCTGTAATAAAAGAGCAGCAAGTTAGGATCAACTTGCTGCTTCTATTGTATATATAAACTTGCTTATGCTTCCTTCTCAGATTTGCTGTTAAAGAATGGGATATCGAAGTTTAATCCCGCATCTGTTAAGAAACCAACTTTGTGGAAGACTAGCGTTAAGATAAACGGCACAACTAAAGCCACTGCCATAGCAATCCAGAACCACATTTGTGAATCAATATGGATAACTAGGAATCCCGGTAAGCCCCCTACGCCAATTGCATTCGATTGAACATTAAATGTCGTCGAGATAAACCCAGCGATACCTGATCCAACCATCGCAGCAATAAATGGGTAAACATATTTTAAAGTTACCCCAAACATTGCCGGCTCTGTAACACCAAGATAAGCTGATACAGCTGAAGGAATGGTAATTTGAGACTCGTCTGCGTCTTTACGCGTTAACCACCATACACCCATTACAGCTGAGCCTTGAGCAATATTAGATAAAGCAATCATTGGCCACAGACCTGTTGTACCAGTATCTGCGATTAATTGTGAATCGATCGCATTTGACATGTGATGTAATCCAGTAATAACTAATGGAGAGTAGAGTGCTCCGAATAAGAAACCGAATAATGATTTTAATGGTCCTGATAATCCAGCCAGAACAATTGTTGAAATTCCGTCACCAATCCACCAACCAATTGGTCCAAGCACCGTATGTGCAAGAATGACTGCTGGTAATAGTGATAGAAATGGAACAAAAATCATTGATACCATTTCTGGAACAACACGACGCCAGAATTTCTCTAAATAACCTAACGCCAATCCAGCTAACATTGCTGGAACTACTTGAGCTTGATATCCAATCATATCTAACTGAATAAAACCAAAGTCCCACTGAGGTACTTCTCCCGATGCTAATGCTTCCGCAGCACCATAAGCATTCAATAATTGGGGTGAAACTAAAGTCAGACCAAGGACAATCCCTAAAATCTGAGTTGTTCCCATCTTACGTGTTACGGCCCATGTAATACCTACTGGTAAGAAATGGAAGATTGCTTCCCCTGGTAACCATAGAAAATGATTAATTCCATTCCAGAATACAGAAGACTCAGCAATCGTTTGACCGCCTAACCCTTCCCAAGCTACACCTTCCAAGATATTACGAAAACCTAAGATAAGTCCCCCTACAATAATCGCTGGAATAATTGGTGCGAAGATCTCAGCTAAGAACGTCATTGCCTTTTGCCACCACGATTGATTCGCTTCAGAGGCTTGCTTTACATCCGCTTTTGAAGCTTCTGAAACACCAGAAATCGCCGCAAATTCTTTATAAAATTCAGATACGTTATTACCAATAATGACTTGAAATTGACCTGCTTGCGTAAAACTCCCCTTGACAGATGGTATTGCCTCAATTGCTTGAATATCCGCTTCACTTGGATCCTTTAATGCAAAACGCATCCGTGTAGCACAATGCGTTGCAGCATTAATATTATCTGCTCCACCAATGTGTTCCAATAAGGCTTTAGCATCTTTTTCAAAATTTGCCATGTTCATCCTCCTTTTACTTGTCTATACAACTATGTTACACTTTATATTATATAATGAAAGCGTTTAATAAGCAATCCATTTGTTCCGCTATGTGAATTTATTTTAATATTCTTTTCAATGATTATAATTATTTAATGTTATATCATGCTTTACAAACAAATCTACCAACAATTTAATGTTGAAAGATCCTTGTTTATTGAATTGCCAATTCAACTTCATTTGTAATTACACCTTCGATGTTAAGAGCAATTAACGCTTGAATATGTTCACTGTCATTAGCTGTATAAGCATTGACTCCAATCCCTAACTTCTTACAATCAGTCACAATTTTTGGTGAAAGTAAAGCTGATACAAACATTGGATGATAATACTCAACCTCATATTTTTTACAATACTCTTCAGGGTTTAGTAAATTTGCCACCGTTAAGAAGCCACATCTTAAAGAGCTATCTAATTCTTTTACTTCTTTAATCGTATTATGATTAAATGACGAGAAAATCACGCGATCTTCAAGTTCTCTTTCTTTAACTAATTCAATGGCTTTTACAACAATGCCCTTATATTCTACGATGGAAGTTTTAAATTCAATATTCACCATGAGTTCTGTCGTTTTTAACCAATTTAAAAATTCATCTAAAGTAGGAATTTTGATATTGTCTTCGGTCTCATCCTCTAAATCATACATATTATTACGGAATTCAAATTCGCGTAATTCAGCCAATGTATAATCTCGAATGAAGCCTTTTCCATTGGATGTTCGATCAATTTCCTCATCATGACAGATAACAATTTTGCTGTCTTTCGTTAATTGAATATCTAATTCAATTCCATCTGCACCATACTCATATGCCTTTTCAAAGGCGAGCATCGTATTCTCTGGATATTTCCCGCTATAGCCTCTATGTGCAATAATCATACTCATATATTAAAAAACTCCTTCCAAAGATCGTGGGGTTAAAATAGCTCGCTTATTACTCTTATCAAATAACATGACTTTTGTTAAATCCATCGTAAGTGGAATATCTGCTCCTAATGGTATCATCCGTGGTGGATTAAAACGTGCCGCACTTTCACGAGCCGTTGCTTGTAAGTCAAAGTAGACAAAGGTATCTGAACCAACTTGTTCGACGTTTTTGGCCTTGGCTATTATGACATTGCTCTCTTCTAGATTGTCAGCATAATTGATATTTTCAGGGCGAATCCCTAATAATACATCTTGTCCCGTCGCTTCAACCGTTAGTCGATCAACAATTTCATGTGGTAAACGAATTTTATTTTCTACTGTTCGGAAATAAATAATATCATTTTCTTTGATTATTTTACCATGAATCATATTCATTTGTGGACTACCGATAAACTCAGCAACGAAAACATTAACTGGATTATAGTAAAGATTTGCTGGCGTATCAAATTGTTCTACATTTCCAACACTCATGACTGCAATACGCGTCCCCATTGTCATGGCTTCAGTTTGATCATGCGTTACATAGACGAAAGTTGTTTCTAATTTACGGTGTAAACTCACAATCTCAGAACGCATTGTCACACGTAATTTAGCGTCTAAGTTAGATAAAGGCTCATCTAATAAGAATACTTTAGGATTTCTTACCATCGCACGTCCTAAAGCCACACGTTGACGTTGTCCGCCTGATAAGGCGCTGGTTTTTTGTCTAGTAGGTCTGTTAATTGCAAGATACTCGCAACTTCATCTACTCGTTTATAACGGTCTGTTTTATTAACCCCTGCCATTCGCATAGCGAATGCAACATTATCGCGAACAGTCATATGTGGGTAAAGTGCATAGGATTGGAATACCATTGCGATATCACGTTCTTTTGGTGGGATATTATTGACTAATGTATCACCAATATACATTTCACCTTCTGATATTCCTTCAAGTCCTGCAATCATACGTAACGTCGTAGATTTTCCACATCCTGAAGGTCCTACTAATACAATAAACTCTTTATCTTCAATATCTAAATCAATGTTTTTAACAGCTTTATAGCTATCCTCATAAACTTTTGCTACTTTTTTTAATTGTAATTTTGCCATATTATTTCCTTCTCCTTAACATTGGAATTAACCTTTAACTGCCCCTGAAGTCAAGCCTTTAACCATATTACGTTGACCTACAATGAATATCACTAAACTTGGAATCATACAGATCACAACACCTGCAACCATTAGAACTAATGATTGTGAATCCACACTATTTAGCATACTAATACCAATTTGAACTGTTCGGTTCGAATCATCATTCGTCACTAATAACGGCCACATATACATGTTCCATCCCGCTAGGAATGATTGAACTGCCATAGCACCAATTGTTGGTTTAATTAATGGTAAGACCATTGAAAAAGCAAATCGGAAGTCACTACAGCCATCTATTTTAGCTGACTCATAAATCTCATATGGGAAGTTTTCTAGTGCTTGCACACATAAGAATATATTGAAGGCTGAAACAATAAAAGGAATTATCAATACAGTGATTGAATCAGTTAATCCCCAGCCTGAAACCATTAAAAATTGTGAAATAATAACGGCTTCTCCAGGAATCATCATTGTCGATAAGATGAGGCCATAGATAATGCCTTTCCCCTTAAAATTCAAAAATCTAAAAGCAAAGGCTGCTAAGATTGAAGTTGTTATCTGCAATAAAGTAATTGAAACAGCTACAATTAGCGAGTTCATAATATAGCGACCGATGGGTGCAATATCAAATACATCAACAAAGTTTGTTAATGTTGGGTTTTGAGGGAATAACACACTATTCGGATCATATAATTCACCTGATGGTTTTATCGCCATTAAAAATGCATAAATTAATGGGAACATAATAATTAACCAGGCAATAACATTTAATACGATTAAGGCAAATCTCCCTAATTTTCGGCGTCGAATATATCTTTTATCAGTAGCATTTATTGGTGCTTGCATTAGCTATTTGCCCCCTTTCTAAATTTGAACATAATCACTGTAAGTATCATTACAATAATGAATAATACAACAGACTCCGCTGAAGCAAATCCATAACGGTAATTCATAAAAGCATTTCGGTAGATATCGTAAACAATTACGTTCGTAGATTGTCCTGGACCACCTTTTGTTAAGATATTAATCTGCCCGAAACCTTGGAAAGCATTAATGACATTCGTCACAATAACGAAGAATAACGTTGGCTTTAAAGAAGGGAGTGTGATGAATATAAATTTCTGAAAACCATTCGCTCCATCAATTGACCCACTTTCATATAATGATTCATCAATACTTGCTAAACCTGAACTGAAATAAAGAAAATTCATTCCACTGTTTAACCAACCAGTTAGAATACCTACTGCGAGAAGAGCATAGTCTGGATTCGCTAAATAGTTAGTAAATGTACCAAATAAACGGTTAACAATACCTACGGTTGGATTTAGCATCACTTGAAAAATCATCGCCATTCCTGCAGATGCTATTGCCATAGGCATTGCATAACTTGCACTGAAAAATTTAATGCCTGGGAATGTTTTCTGACACAATAGAGCAGTTAAGAACCCAATAACTACTCCAACACCTACAACAATTAATACAAAGTTTAACGTTACCAGCACACTATTCCAGAAACTACTACTAGTTAATAACTCTTGATAGTTACCTAAACCAAGAAACTTTGCATTCTCCCCTAAATTATTCGTTAGGAATAAACTTCTATAAAGCGTCTGAATGAATGGCCAAAACATGAACACACCTAAAACTATGATAGCAGGTAATAAATAGCCATAACCTTTTATTCGATCAAATAAAGAGCGCTCTTCTTTAATGATTTTTGCTTGTTCCATACTTGTCTCCTTGTCTTTCTTTTCTAAAAAATAAAAGCTGGGTATACGACGTCAACAGTATATTCCCAACCTTTAAATTTATGTTAATGATTAAATGTACTTCTATAAAATTACAATAGGATACAACCACTTCTTAGTTTTTAAACTAAGATTAAGTAATTGTCTCCTATTGAATCGTTCTTATATTAAAGAATATTATTGGTTAGCTGCGTTGTAGTTTTCAATTGCTGCGTTTACTTGATCAGCCATCGATTGAGTTGCTCCAGCTGCGTCTGTTGAACCATTTAATAAGTTTTCTAATTCATTCTCATAAATTTGACGTGCTTCTTGGTTCACACCAGATAATGCTCCTTGAGATTCAGTAGTTGACTCATGTAATTGGTCAATCGCTGTTTGGAATTGCGGGAACTCAGCTAAGTTATCTAAGAATACTTGCTCTTCGTGAGTTGCTGTTGTGATTGGGAAGTATCCTGTATCACGGTTCCATTTCGCTTGTGATTCTGGTGAAATTAAGAATTCAATGAATTCCCAAGTTGCTTGTTTCTTAGCGTCGTCAACAGATTCGATCATCCATAATGAAGCTCCACCGATTGAAACGCCACCTTGGTCATCTTCGTCAACACCTGGGAAGTAAGCAGTACCTACTTCAAAACGTCCGTCAACTTCTGTTAAGATTTGACGTAAACTTGCAGTAGAACCAATTGTAATTGCTGATTGTCCAGCTACGAATTCAGGTTGTCCACCTGTACGTCCTACGTTAGGGATTGCTCCGGCTTCCATACCTTCTAACCATTTAGAGATAGTTTTTTCCATTGCTCCGTTTTCAACGAATACAGTTTCAGTTGGCGCGCCTTCACGTCCATTACCGTTGTCATAGATATCTTCTTCTTGTTTAGAGAACCATTGTTCTAAATACCAACCGTAGATTTGTAGAGAGATTGGCATTGCTGCTCCAGCTTCTTGTAATTGTGGTGAAATTTCAATGATTTCTGCTAAAGAACTAGGTGCTTCTTCAATACCTGCTGCTTCAAAAATGTCAGCGTTATAATACATTATTGGAGTTGAAGAGTTGAATGGCATAGAGTTTAATTGACCATCAATTGTATAGTATGCAGCTAAGTTAGGTTCGATTTGAGAGATATCATAACCACTTGAATCAATGAATTCTTGAACTGGAACAGTTAAACCTGAATCAATCATGAATGTTGTTCCTAATTCGAATACTTGTACAATATCTGCCCCTACTTCAGAACCTGAAGCAGATGAGCGTAATTTTGTTAACGTCTCATCATAAGTTCCTTGATATTGTGCATTAACAATAATACCATCTTGAGATTCATTGAATTCATCAACTAATCTTTGTAATGCTTCACCAGCATTACCACCCATTCCATGCCAGAAAACTAATTCAACAGGCTCCTGAGCATAAACACCTGTTGCAGTTAATCCTAAGTTACCCACAAATAATATGGCTAAAATAATAAATGTAAAAACTTTTTTAATTGTATTCAAGATACAATTCCTCCTTATAATTAATTTTAGAAACGCAACAACCCTGCATTCATTTCCGACTTTTATCATATAAAGTGGATATTAATTTAACGTAAATATTATGTAAAGATTGGTCTTTCTATGTAAAGTTTATGTAAATTTAATGTTAAGGCATCTTATTGTATCGAACTTTATAATAACTATTCCTTCATATCCAACTAGCTCTAATTTTGGTATAATCGATTCAACAGTAAAAATGGAGGCTTTTAAGATGAATCTATTATTTTCAATTTCTGATAATTTTACGGAACCACTCCTTACTACCTTATTTTCCATTAGAAATAATACAAAAGAAGAATCGTATGTTGTCTATGTACTTCAAAAAGAAGAATTAAAAGATAACAAGTTAATTCATAAATTTTGTCAGCAACTCCAAATGGAATATAAGCCTATTATTATCGGAAAGAATATATTCCAAAACGCTCCCGCTAGTGAAAGATGGCCCGAATCAATCTATTATAGATTGCTAGCCCATGAATTTCTTCCTTCAGATCTTGATAAGATTCTATATTTAGATGCTGATGTTTTGTGTATTAATGATTTATCCTTGTTATATAATCAAAATATTAATGATTATCTCTATGCAGCGTCTAGCCATACTCGTTTAGAAGTAACGGATACTATAAACCGTCTACGCTTAGGTAATCGTGAATTGAAAAGCTATTTTAATTCCGGTGTTCTACTGATGAATTTAGCTTTGATTCGACAAAAAGTGAAAAGTGAAACCATCTATAATTTCATAATGGAAAATCATGACTTCTTGCTTATGCCCGATCAAGATGTACTAAATGGTCTATATGGAGACCAAGTCTTACCTCTACCTGATGAATTATATAATTTTGATTCAAGATTACCTTTTCTTTATGAAATAATGAGTCAAAAAGAGATTTCCTATGATTGGATTATGGATAATACCGTTATCTTACACTTTTGTGGTAAAAATAAACCTTGGAATGAAAGTGAACGAAGTAAATTCTCTGTACTTTACAAGCATTACTACTCTCAAATGAAGCGTGTAACTAATAAAATCACCTCCAAATAAAAAAGCTAGGACCGAAGTCCTAGCTTTTTTGTGTGAATTCACTTATTTATATTCTACTACTAAATAACGATTTGGTTCTTTACCTTCTGAGTGTGTTTTAATTCGATCAATTCTTGCTAAATGTGCGTGAATTTGCTTACGTTCATATGCTGGTAAAGGATCTAAGATTACGGTTTGTTTCGTCTCTAATACTTCATCTGCCGTTCGTTGAGCAATTTGTCTCAGGACATTTGCGCGACGATTACGGTAATCACCCACATTCAATAGAATAGATGTGCGGCGACGGTATAAGCTTTGGAAGTAAGTTTGCGATAAAATCTGAAGGGAATTAATGATTTTACCATGCTTACCAATAACTAAGCCTGATTTATCCGTTTCAATATTAAACATCACTTGTGAACGTGATATTTCAAACTCCACATCAGCTTGCGCACCGTAGGATTGAATCACTTCTTGAATGTAGACTGCCACTTTCTGACTTGCTTCTTCAATTGTGAATGTCTCTTGTTGGTCGTCTTCATCTGATTTTGATTCAGTTACTGCTTCAGCTTTTACTTCTTTTTCAGCTTCTACAGAAGGTTTTGGTTGAGGTTTTTTCACTTCTTTTTTAACTGGTTCTTCAGTCACAGTTTCTTCAACCGCTTTTGCTTCAACCACTTCTGATTTTGGAGCAACTTTTTCTTTAGGTTGTTCTTTCACTTCAGTGATTTTAATATCTTCGTCAACTTCAACAACCATCGGTTCGGCTTCAACGGGAGTCTCTGTTGTATCTGATTTTACTTTTTGCTCTTCTTCCAATTGTTCAGTAATTTCTGATAATGATAACTCATTTTTCGCTGTTACTTCAACAATGGCATCTTGCTTACCAAAACCAAATAATCCTTTTTTACCTTCACTAATAACATGAATTTCTGCTTCAGAACGTGAGATGTTCAGTTCGGCTAATCCTTTTTCGATTGCTTTATCAACCGTCTCAGCTCTAACAGTTGTACTGTGTTCTAACATCGTATCTTCCTTTCGAGACTTCTATTTCTTTTTACTAGTGGCACGTCGTAATTGACGTTTTAATTCTCGTTGTTTTTCTTTTTCAGCTTCTGCTTTTGCTTCACGCTCAGCAATAATCTTGTATGGATTATTAAAGATAAATGTTTGAGCTAGTGTAAAGGCATTTGAAATTACCCAGTATAAAGCAATGGCACTTGGTAGTGTGAAACCAATTAATAAGATCATTAATGGTGAAACAAATGTCATACTTTTCGTCATAGTATTTTGCACAGGATTACTCTTCATTGAGAAGTAAGTTGTTGCAAATGTTAATAGAGCAGCAATGACAGGTAAGACAAAGTATGGGTCAGGTTGTCCTAAGTTCATCCATAAGAAGTTACTTTGACGTAATTCTTCTGTTCTTAAGATTGCTTGATAAAGTGCCATCATTACTGGTAGTTGAATTAACATTGGTAAACATCCAGCAAATTGATTTACACCGCGGTCTTGCATTAAAGCTTGTTGCTCTTCTTGCATTGCTTCCATTGAAGCACGGTCTTTGTTAGGATATTTAGCTTTAATTGCATCTAATTCCGGTTGCAGCTCTTGTGTTTTGCGCTGTGTTTTAATTTGCATTTGGAATAATGGTAGTAATAATGCACGAATAATTATCGTAAAGACTGCAATACCTAAAGGATAGCTACCACCAAATAAATTAGATAACCATAGAATCAGTTGAGATAAATTATAAATAATATAACGATCCCATAAACCAGTACTTTCAGCATTGACTGCCTCTTGTGTGGAACCACATGCTGTCAGAAAAACTACAAAACCTAGTAATACTAAGACTTTGAGCCATTTATTATATTTTTTCATTGATGCCTCCTACTTTTTATTTATTATTGGATTCTTTTTATCAAGAATCCCCGCTATATTCATAACGTGAATAATCGAACTTTTTACTTCGTGGAAAGTCTTTGTTTGAATATCTTTTCGTGCGATCAAAAGAAAATCGATATCTGATTGTATCGCAGGCTCTAATTCTAACAAAGCTTGTCGAATGTAGCGCTTAACTTGATTTCTTTCAACCGCATTCCCAATCTTCTTACCAACCGATAATCCGACACGAAAATGTGCTTGTTCAGGTTTCGGATAAACATAAAGCACTAACTGCCGATTGGCTACGGATTCCCCTTCACGAAATGCCCGTTGAAACTCATATTCTTTTTTTACACGATATTCTTTTCTCACAAACTTCCCTCATTCATCTAAATTCTTGACATTCACTGTCTTTCATTATAGCGAATTTTCTACTAAAAGAAAAACGGTTTCTGTCGTTTCAACTATATTAATACAAAAAAAACAAGCATTCATCTAATCCAACGATCTTTTCGCGAAATTAGATGAATGCTTGCAATAAATATCATTATTATTATGCTGATATTTTCTTACGTCCTTTTAGACGACGTCTTTTTAAAACATTACGGCCGTTTTTAGTACTCATTCTCTTACGGAATCCATGTACTCTACTACGTTTACGTTTCTTTGGTTGATAAGTTCTTTTTGTCATGGTATACACCTCCTAAATGCAATATGTGTACAATACTCAAATATTTTATAGAAGTAAGGGAAGATTGTCAAGTTATTAATTAATTATTTTTTCAAATAAATTCTATCTGCTTTTATTTTACGTTATACATTTTAACATACACAATGAAACTTATAAACAAACTTATCCACAACTCATTTCACCTTGTGCATAAGTTAAAATGTATATTTTTTTATCCACAAGTTTTCCTTTGAGTTATGAACATATCAACAAGGTGTTTATTGTGTGTATAATTTCACTCAGATTTAGTGCATAACTTTTTAGAATGTGATAAGATAGGCAAGTATTGAGACTAACTTATCCACAACTGGGTGTTGATAACTCTATTTTAATTCACTTATGCACAGTTCTTTTTCACCTGTTGATAACTCAAATGTGCATGAGTGCATAACTTATTTTTGTTTTTATAGCTTGTGGAAAACTCATAGTATGCTAAAATTATTTTACTTATAATTATATGGTGAAATTTGTTTTCGGTAATTGAGAGGAATTGAATCTAATGGAAGAAAAAGAAAAATTTTGGAGGGATTGCCAGCACTATATAAGTGAACGCCTGTCCGATCAATCATTCGATAATTGGGTTGCACCAGTCTATCCAACTCGGATTGGAGATCAGACAATCACTTTAGCTGTACCAAATGCTCTAACCAAAAACTATTGGGAAAGACATCTATCTGGTTACGTCATTCAGTTTAGTCTTGAAGTGTATGGTTTAGAATATACGCCGACTTTTGTAATCGTACCCGAAGATCAACGTGAATCGAATCAAGCTAAGAAAGTCGTACCTGAGGTCGAAGATACAGGTGACTTCTCAGAATCACAGTTAAACCCAAATTACGTGTTTGAGACATTTGTTATCGGTGAAGGTAATAAGATGGCTAATGGAGCGGCTTTAGCAGTCGTTGATTCGCCAGGTAAAACCTACAATCCTCTATTAATATATGGAGGCGTTGGTTTAGGTAAAACTCACTTAATGCAAGCAATTGGTAATGAGATCAAACGTAAGCAACCCTCAGCAAGAATTAAATACTCTACCAGTGAATCATTCATGAATGACTTTATTACAGCGATTCGTGACGGGTCTCAAGCAGAGTTTAGAAGTATGTACCGTGAAATTGATGTTCTATTGATAGATGACATACAATTTTTATCTAAGAAAGATAAGACTCAAGAAGAGTTTTTCCATACATTTAATGAGCTTTATAATAATAATAAGCAAATTGTTCTAACGAGTGATCGTCTACCGAACAACATTACAAATTTGGAAGAACGTTTAATAAGTCGCTTTAAATGGGGCTTATCCACGGACATTACTCCGCCTGATTTAGAGACACGAATTGCGATTCTTCGTAAAAAAGCGTCGAGCGAGCAATTGGATGTGAGCCCAGATACACTAACGTATATTGCAAATAACGTCGACACTAACATTCGTGAATTAGAAGGTGCCTTAGTGCGAGTGATTGCTTATGCAGCCATTCAAGGAAAAGAAATTGATACCGAACTTGCTGCCTCAGCCTTACATAATATCATTAATAAAGGCGAAGCGAAGCCTCTGACACCAGATGAAGTCATAGAATATGTCAGTCGCTATTATCAGATTACGCCTGAAGACATTCGTGGTAAAAAAAGAACTAAAAATATTGTCTTCCCGCGCCAAGTAGCGATGTATCTAACACGTGAGTTAACGGAAATGTCTTTCCCTAAAATCGGAGAAGACTTTGGGAATAAAAACCATACAACCGTCATTCATGCCTATGATAAAATCACAGATGAGATTGAAACAGACATTCAATTGAAGAATGAAATCAATCAATTGAAGCAAAGACTTCAAAGATAAATTATTAACATGTGTATAAGTTGTGCCTGAACTCTGGACTTATGCACATGTCGACGAACAAGCATTTTGGCTTACATTCATGCATCAAAGATGATTATGCACAGAATTAACAGCCCCTACTACTACTATTACTTATTTATTAATATATAATATATATATATAAGGAGTGACGATATGAAATTTACTATTGGAAGAGCAGCATTTACTGCACAATTGATTGATGTATCTCGAGCAATTCCCTCGAAAGCAACAATCCCTATTTTAACTGGTATAAAAATTACAGCGACAAAAGAAGGTATTACTTTAATTGGTTCTGATGCTGAGATATCTATTGAGAGTTTCTTATCAGTACAAGATGATTCTTTAGGTTTAGAAATTGAAGAAACTGGTAGTATCGTTGTAACAGCTAGAATTTTTAATGATATTGTACGTAAACTACCTACAACTAAAGTGACGATCGAAACAAATGAGCAATTCATACTAACAGCTACTTCAGGAGAAGCGATTTTCTCATTGAACGGTACAGATGGACAATCATACCCTCGCTTACCTGAGATTGAATCAGATCGTAAGATCAACTTACCAACGGTATTATTTAAAGAATTAATTAGTCAAACAATCTTCTCAGCATCAAATCAAGAAAGCCGTCCTGTTTTAACAGGGGTTCACTTAATGATGAACGAAGGTCACATTACAGGTGTTGCTACAGATAGTCACCGACTTAGTCGTCGCCAAATCCCTGTTGAATTTACAACGGATCAAGCTAACTTTGAAGCAATCACGATACCTAAGAAAACATTGAATGAATTAGAACGTATTGTTCAAGATGATCAAACGATTGAAATGATTGTGACAGAACAACAAGTTATCTTCTTAATTGAGAACTTAACAATTTATTCTCGTTTACTTGAAGGAAATTATCCTGATACAGATCGTTTATTACCATCGTCACATACAACTGAAATTGTCTTAAACGCAGATCAATTCTTACACGCCATTGACCGTGCAAGTTTAATGTCACACCAAGGTAAAAATAATGTCGTTCAATTAGACATTACCGATGACAACATTGATTTATCTGTTCAAGGAAGCAGTTTAGGTTCCGCGAATGAATCAATCAGTGCCAAATCAATCACAGGTGAACCAATTAAAATTTCATTTAACCCTGATTATATGAAAGATGCTTTACGCTCATTTAGTGGTGTGGACATTAATGTTGGCTTTACTTCAAGTGTCCGTCCTTTATTAATTTCAGCACTTGAGAAAAGTGAGACACCTAACAATGAATTACTGCAATTATTAACACCAATTCGTACGCACTAATTTTGAAATGAAACTCCTGTCTTATCTAGCCCAAGCGGTTAGTAAGATTAGGAGTTTTTTTATATTAAGTTGTCTGAAACGAGCAACTAAGTTATAATGAACTGTTGCGAAAATAAGTAGTTTCGCTTAGAAAAGTTATCCCCATGTGCATAACTTTTCTAAGCGAGAAGAATTATTTTAAAATTAGTTGCCAAACCAGTCATTTTCCATAAATACAAAAAATAGCCGGTTTTGGGTAAATGTTAAAAAATAAGCTTTTCTACCTAATAATGTATTTAAAAGCTAAAATGACGTAAAAATAGCTATTAAATTTGATGTTTAGGCGATTTAAAGGTATAATATAAGAGAATAAATATGCTGATTGGGTGATAAAAAATGGATGAACGTGTAATAGAAATTACGACGGAGTATGTAACTTTAGGTCAAGTTTTAAAAATTACTGATATTATCCAAAGTGGTGGAATGGCAAAATGGTATTTAAGTGAATATTTTGTCTATGTAAATGATGAAGAGGAACAACGCCGTGGACGTAAATTACGCGAAGGCGATGTCATCGAATTCCCTCACGAGGAAGTAAAAGTATTCATTAAAAATAGAGATTAATGAAAGTAAAGCAACTACAACTAAAAAATTATCGTAATTATGAATTGCTTGACTTAACATTTAATGACGGCTTAACGATTTTAACTGGTGAAAATGCCCAAGGAAAAACCAATCTCCTTGAGGCGATTTTTTTGTTATCCATGGCAAAAAGTCATCGGACCAACCATGATAATGAGTTAATTCGTTGGGGTGAATCTTACGCTCAAGTTGAAGCGACAATTGAAACCAAAAATTATGACTTTCCTTTGTCACTGTCTTTAGGCCCTAAAGGTAAAATTGCTAAGGTAAACCATATTGAACAAGCAAAGCTAAGTCATTTTATCGGAAAATTAAATGTCGTTTTATTTGCACCGGAGGATCTTCAGTTAATTAAAGGCTCTCCTAGTTTGAGACGTAAATTTTTAGATTCTGAGTTGGGACAATCTCATCCAGTTTATTTACAAGCACTTCTGGATTACAATCGCATTTTAAAGCAGCGCAATCGCTATTTAAAAGAAAATGGCTACAAAAAACAATTCGATCCAGTTTATTTTGATGTGATTACGGACCAACTTATCGAAAAAGCGGTTGAAATCATTACTTATCGAATTGAATTTGTAGAAGCTCTTGATGAACTTGCTCGCCCTATTCATAAGTCACTTTCAAATCAACGTGATATTTTGAGTTTGGAATATAAGAGCAGTACATCGAAGTTAGATTATGAGCAATTAGATACACTTGACCAACAATTCCATCGTTTATATGAAAATTCTCTAGAAAGAGAAAAAGAACGGGGCGTTACCGCTTATGGGCCCCATCGTGATGATTTGTATTTTGCATTGAATGAAAAAGATGCACAAAACTTCGCATCGCAAGGACAGCAAAGAACAATTGTCCTATCTTTGAAGTTAGCTGAGATTGAATGGCTAAATAATCGGATTGGAGAATATCCAATTTTACTATTGGATGATGTCTTATCTGAATTAGATGATAATCGACAACATATATTAATGAGCCAGATTGAAGGGAAAGTTCAAACATTCCTGACGACAGCTACAATTAAAGGGTTAAACCTGACACAATTAGAACATGCACAAATCTTGTATGTTGAAGATGGGCAGATTACCGAAGAAGGAGAGTAGAACATGCCAGATAATATTAATGAACAAAACTATGACGCGAATCAGATTCAAGTCCTTGAAGGTCTTGAAGCGGTTCGTAAGCGTCCGGGTATGTATATAGGTACGACAAGTATTGATGGTTTACATCACTTAGTGTGGGAAATCGTTGATAATTCAATTGACGAGGCACTTGCAGGTTATAGTGATCATATCGAAGTCGTTATCGAAGCGGATAATACAATTACAGTTACCGATAATGGTCGTGGAATTCCAGTAGATACTCAAGAAAAAACGGGTCGTCCCGCTGTTGAGACCGTCTTTACGATGCTTCACTCAGGAGGTAAATTCGGTGGTGGCGGTTATAAAGTTTCCGGAGGACTTCACGGGGTAGGTGCAGCAGTCGTAAACGCGCTGTCTACTCACTTATACGTTGAAGTTTCACGTAATGGTAAAGTATACCGTGAAGAATTTGAACGCGGGAATATCGCGAAAGAATTGGAAATCGTCGGGACATCTGAACATACAGGAACAAAAGTAAACTTTAAAGCCGATCCTACGATTTTTACTGATACAACGGACTTTAAATACAATATCTTAAAAGAACGTATTCGTGAATTAGCTTTCTTAAATAAAGGTTTACGTATTAGTCTAGAAGATAAACGTGAAGAGCGTGAAGAATCAGATAGTTTCTTCTACGAAGGTGGTATTCAAAGTTTTGTTGAATATATCAATGAAGACAAGCAAGTTTTACATGAGAAACCAATTTACTTAGAAGGTGAATCTGACGGGATTCAAGTTGAGATTGCTTTACAATATACAACCGATTACGCAACTAAAATTCTATCTTTTGCTAATAATATTCATACCCACGAAGGTGGAACACATGAATCTGGATTAAAAGCTGGATTAACGCGTGTCATCAATGATTATGCACGTTCAAATAACTTACTAAAAGACTCAGATGATAATTTATCTGGAGATGATACTCGAGAAGGTTTAACTATTGTCTTATCTGTTAAACATCCAGACCCACAATTTGAGGGACAAACAAAGACGAAACTTGGTAACTCTGAAGTTCGTACAATTACAGACCGTCTTTTCTCGTCTAATTACGAATCTTTCTTATTAGAAAATCCAAAAGTAGCTAAAATCATTATCGAAAAAGGGATTTTAGCTTCACGCGCAAGAAACGCTGCAAAACGTGCCCGTGAAATGACACGTAAGAAATCTGGCTTAGAAATTGCTAACTTACCAGGTAAGTTAGCTGACTGTTCAAGTCGTGATCCAGAAAAAAGTGAATTATTTATCGTGGAGGGTGACTCTGCCGGTGGATCAGCGAAACAAGGGCGTTCAAGAATGTATCAAGCAATTTTACCCATTCGTGGTAAAATTCTTAACGTTGAAAAAGCGTCAATGGATCGTATCTTAAACAACGAAGAAATCCGCTCATTATTTACGGCAATGGGAACAGGTTTCGGTGCTGAATTTGATGTAACAAAAGCACGTTATCATAAATTAATTTTGATGACCGATGCGGATGTCGATGGTGCACATATTCGTACGCTATTATTAACTTTAATTTTCCGTTATATGCGTCCTTTATTAGAAGCGGGCTATATTTATATCGCTCAACCGCCTCTGTATCAAATTAAACAAGGTAAAAAAGAATTGTATCTTGATACAGACGAACAATTACGCACATGGCAAGCAGAAAATCCAGATGCGCGTTACTCTCTACAACGTTATAAAGGTCTTGGAGAGATGGACTACGAGCAACTGTGGGATACAACAATGAATCCAGAAAATCGTCGCTTACTACGTGTAACGATTGACGATGCTGAGATTGCAAATGATGTTATGGAAATGCTTATGGGGGACGAAGTTCCACCACGTCGTGAATTTATTGAAGAAAATGCCGTTTATGTACAAAACTTAGATACTTAATAGCGATTACATATCTATGTCTCATAAACAGAAAGGAATAAAAATATGAGTGAAATTTTCGGAGATAATCACCGCGAAATTGAATCAATTAATCTCCCAGATGAAATGCGAACGTCATTCCTTGACTATGCTATGAGTGTTATTGTCTCACGTGCTCTTCCAGATGTACGTGATGGATTAAAACCCGTTCAGCGCCGTATTTTATATGGGATGAATGAATTAGGAGTTACCCCTGATAAACCACATAAGAAATCTGCACGTATTGTTGGGGATGTTATGGGGAAATATCACCCCCATGGGGACTCAGCAATCTATGAAGCGATGGTACGTATGGCACAGCCATTTAGTTACCGTCAATTACTCGTGGATGGACATGGGAACTTTGGTTCAGTCGATGGTGATGGAGCAGCGGCAATGCGTTATACGGAAGCACGTATGTCGAAAATTGCCTTAGAAATGCTTCGTGATATTAATAAAGATACTATTGATTTTCAAGAAAACTATTCTCAAGAAGAAAAAGAGCCAGTCGTATTACCTGCTCGTTTCCCTAACCTATTGGTAAACGGTGCGGCTGGTATTGCTGTTGGGATGGCAACAAATATTCCGCCACATAATTTAGGTGAAGTCATTGATGGTGTGATTGCGCTAATGCACAATCCAGAAATTACTGTCGAAGAAATAATGGAACATATTCCTGGTCCAGATTTCCCAACTGGTGGTATCGTTATGGGTAAATCAGGTATTCGTAAAGCCTATAAAACAGGTAAAGGAAAAATCATTATCCGTTCTAAAGTAGATATTGAACCCATCGGTAACGATCGTGAACGAATTATCGTTTCAGAATTACCCTATGGAGTAAACAAAGCAAATTTAGTTAAACGTATTGCTGAATTAGCGCGTGAGAAACGGATTGAAGGAATTACTTATGCCAACGATGAGTCTGCTCGTGAAGGGACGCGAGTTGTCATCGAGGTAAGACGTGATGTTTCTGCCAGTGTTGTATTGAATAACTTATATAAATACACACCAATGCAAGTATCATTTGGTTTTAATATGCTTGCGATTGATAGTGGCGTACCTAAAGTCCTAGGTATTAAAGATATTCTTGATAAGTATTTAGATCACCAAATTGAAGTGATTCGTCGTAGAACTGAATTCGAGAAACGAAAAGCAGAAAATCGTGACCATATCTTACAAGGATTATTGATTGCTTTAGATCATATTGATGAAATTATTACGATTATCCGTTCATCTCGTGATGGTGAGACAGCTAAAACACAATTAATCGAAAATTACGGACTTACAGATGTCCAAGCACAAGCGATACTCGATATGCGTTTAGTTCGTTTAACTGGCTTAGAACGTGAAAAAATTGAGAAAGAACACAATGATTTACTCGCATTGATTGAACGCTTAACTGAGATTTTAAGTAACCAAGAGCGTATGTTTGAAATTATTGAAGATGAATTAACAGATTTAAAAACACGTTTTGGCGATGAACGTCGAACAGAATTACAAATTGGGGAATTAATGAACATCGATGACGAAGATTTAATCGATGAAGAAGATGTATTAATCGCTTTAACTGCTAACGGATATGTGAAGCGAATGACTCAAGATGAATTCCAAGTTCAAAACCGTGGTGGACGTGGTGTTAAAGGTATGGGCTTAGGAGATAACGATGAAATTCAAACACTTGTCTCAGCTTCAACCCATGATACCCTACTATTCTTTACGAACCTCGGACGCGTATTCAGCCTTAAAGGGTACGATATTCCAGAATACGGACGTCAGGCTAAAGGTTTACCAATCGTAAACTTAATTAGTCTTGGTACTGGAGAAGTAGTGAAACAAATTATTTCAGTGAATAAATCAACCGAAGAATCTGGTCAATCTGATAGTTACTTATTCTTTGTAACGCGAAGTGGTACAGCAAAACGTACTGATTCATCAGATTATTATAATATTCGTCAAAATGGATTAATCGCTATTAACTTAAAAGAAGGCGATGAATTAGTCAATGTTATGGAAACAACGGGTGAACACAACATTATTATCGGAACACATAACGGAAACGCTATGACTTTCAATGAAAATGATGTTCGTGTGATGGGGCGTACTGCCACAGGTGTCCGTGGTATTAAATTACGTGCTGACGATTATGTTGTAGGATCTGACGTATTGACTGATGAGCACGAAGTCTTAGTTGTAACTGAAAATGGTTATGGTAAACGAACGCCTGCTTCAGAATATACTCCTAAAAACCGTGGGGGTCTTGGAGTGAAAACGTCCAATATTTCTGAGAAGAGTGGTAAATTATCAGGTATCGTGACTGTTAAAGGTGATGAAGACTTGATGATTATGACTGATCAAGGTGTTGTAATCAGATCACACGTTAGTGGGATTTCACAAACATCTCGAGCTACCCTTGGTGTTCGTATGATTCGATTAGATGACGACGCTATTGTTAGTTCGATCGCTACGATTCCAGCAGCTGAGGAAGAAGCTACAGAAGAAGAGGTCATTGAACACATTGATGACGTCAAAGTTGACCGTGAGTCAGTAACTTCCGAAGATGTTGAACTCAATGAAGAATTATCAGAAAGAATTTCAGAAGCAGTAGAAGATACTGAAGAAGAGTTTGATGAAGATAACGAATAATAAATGAACAAAGAAGCGACAAGCTTTCATCATTTGATGAGCTTATCGCTTCTTTTATGTGCATATTTTTCTTAGTTTGTTGACGGTTTAAGATGTCGAACACGAACGACGCCTTCGATATTTTCAAGTGCAATTTTATCATTTTCTTCGATATCATCATCTAAATCAATCATGGTACAAGCCCAGCCATTGCGAGGTTTGTTCGTTAATCGGTTAATATTCAGATTGTGTTGAGAAAGCACATGGGTAATTTGACCAATCATATTCGGAATATTACGATGTAACACGGTTATACGACTTATAGTTTGGATTGGACCAAAATTAATTGTTGGAAAATTCACTGAATGATGAATATTTCCATTTTTTAAGTAGTCCATCACTTGATCAACGACCATATTTGCTGCATTCGCTTCACTCTCAGGCGTTGATGCACCGAGATGTGGGATATTAATCGTATTTTTCATAGTTAATGTTTTTTCATCTGGGAAATCAACGACATATTTACCTATACTTCCGTTATTAATTGCATCTTCTAAAGCATTTAAGTCCACTAAACCACCACGGGCACAGTTAATAATGATTTGTCCTTTTTTGGCTTCAGCTAATAATTCGGCATTTAAGTAATTTTTTGTACTGTCATTGTATGGAATATGCAATGTGATGTAATCACAGTTTTGCATAATATAATTAATATCATATTGAGTTTTTGTTGAAGGATTCAAGCCAAGGGCATGTTGAACTGATAAGTATGGGTCATAACCATAAACATCCATTCCTAAGCCTAAACACATATTAGCAACAAGCACACCAATGGCACCTAAACCAATAACGCCAATTTTTTTACCCGCTAATTCGGGTCCAACGAATTGCTTTTTACCCGCCTCAACTTTTGAACCAATATCAGACTCGCCTATGAGTGTTTGTGTCCAATCTAAGGCCGATTCAATATTTCTTGAAGATATGATCAATGCAGACAGAACTAACTCTTTCACACCGTTTGCGTTGGCTCCTGGTGCATTTGCAACAACAATTCCCTTCTCGGTCAATTCATCAATTGGGATATTGTTAACACCTGAACCTGCTCGGCCGACAAATTTTAAATTCTCTGGCAAGTCCATCTGATGCATATCAGCACTTCTTACAATGATCGCATCTGCTTCGGAATCACTATGATTTAAAGTAAATTCGTGTGTTAGCTTACTTAATGCATTGGCATCAATATTATTTAATGTTTTAATTTTAAATCTTTTTTCTGTATAGCTCATTTCGTACCTCGCTTATTATTATTTTCAAAGTCCTTCATAAAGTTAATGAGTGCATCGATACCTTCCATCGGCATGGCGTTATAGATACTCGCACGCATGCCACCGACTGATCGGTGCCCCTTCAAGTTATGTAGACCCTTTTCTTGGGCTTCTTTAGCGAAAGCTTTATCTAAATCCTCTGAATCGGTTCTAAAAGTCACATTCATAATTGAACGGTTCTCATTACGAGCTGTACCTTGATATAAATCACTTTGGTCAATGTAATCATAAAGTTTAGCCGCTTTTTCTTTATTGATAGCTTCGATAGCCTTCACGCCGCCTTGCTCTTCTAACCATGCAAAGACTTGACCGGCTACATAAATAGCGAAAGTAGGAGGTGTGTTATACATTGAATCTTTATCTATTTGTGTCGCATAATCAAGCATTGTAGGCGTGATATCTTGCGCATTTCCTACTAGGTCTTTACGCACAATAACAACGGTTAGACCCGCAGGTCCCATATTCTTTTGAGCACCAGCATAGATTAGACCAAACTTAGTGACATCATACTCTTCTGAAAGAATATTCGATGACATATCAGCGACTAAAGGAATATTGTCAAATTGAGGGAGCTCCTCTGGTTTAAAACGCGTTCCATAGATTGTATTGTTCAAACACAAATGTACATAATCAGCATCTGGACGGACATTAATAGCGTCATTATTTGGAATATATGTAAAATCATCCTCTTCAGTACTTGCTGCGACTTGAATATCACCGTAGCGAATGGCTTCTTTATAAGCTTTTTTAGAGAAACTTCCTGTTAAGATATAATCAGCTTTACCTGATTGATTTAATAAATTTAATGGTACACTTGAAAACTGAGTCGATGCCCCACCTTGTAAAAATAAAATTTCGTAAGTATCTGGAATATTCATTAAGTTGCGTAATGATTGTTTAGCATTCTCATGAATTTCCATGTAGGATGGAGATCGGTGGCTCATTTCCATAACGGATAGGCCTTGCCCTTGGTAATTTGTTAGGTTTTTACTAACATTTTCTAATACTGAAACTGGCAGTGTAGATGGTCCTGCAGAGAAATTATAAATGCGATTCATCTTAAACGCTCCTTTTTAATTAATGATATGATCATTATATCACAAAATATATAAAAACTAAGGGGTTTTATTAAAATAAGATGAAAATAATGTAAAATATCTCATAAAAAACTTTCAAATAAAGCTTGTAATCAAATGATGATAATTGTATAATTCATAGATGTGAGTATTTAACTATACTCTCCTTGCTCTAATAAATTTTTAGGGCCATCAGACCAAAAGGAGGTGCAAGCCAAATGAGCCAAACAACAAAATACGAAATTTTATATATTATCCGACCTGACTTAAACGAAGACGAGAAAAATGAATTAGTAGAACGTTTCGATGGTATCTTAACAGCAAATGGAACTACAATTGTTGAGTCGAAAGACTGGGCAAAACGTCGCTTAGCATATGAGATTAATGATTATAAAGAAGGAATTTATCATTTAATCACAGCTGAAGCTTCAGATGCTACAGGAATCAACGAATTCGACCGTTTAGCTGCGATCAATCGCGGAATCTTACGTTTTATGATTACTAAAGTAGAAGCTTAATTTGTTTCACGTGAAACACTTTGAAGGAGGATGTAATTGTGAACACAGTTCAATTAGTGGGACGTTTGACACGAGAAGTTGATTTGAAGTTTACTTCGTCAGGTATTGCAGTAGGTACTTTTACCATAGCCGTTAATCGCAATTTTACTAATCAACAAGGTGAGCGTGAAGCCGATTTTATTAGTTGCGTAATCTGGCGTAAATCAGCAGAAAACTTTGCTAACTTTACCCGTAAAGGATCTCAAGTTGGAGTCGAAGGACGTATTCAAACACGTAATTACGAAAACCAACAAGGTCAACGTGTCTATGTTACTGAAGTAGTTGTAGAACAGTTCCATTTATTGGAGCCACGTTCAGTTACAGAACAAAGACCTGCGGATACTAGCAACAATAATAGCAGTAGTAGTTATGGTGGCGGACAAAGTTATAACAATAACAACTCTCAAAACCAACAAAACAACTACAACAATAACCAATCATCATATCAAAACAATAATTCAAATAACAATAGTGGAGGATTCGGTAACTCACCATTTAACATGGAAGATGGCACGCCAGTTGACATCTCTGAAGATGACTTACCATTCTAATCTTTCAACATTCGTTTAAAATATAAAGGAGGATAACACTTATGGGACAACGTCGTGGTGGAAGACGCAGAAAAAAAATATGTTTTTTCTGTGCAAATCATATTGATCACCCTGATTATAAAGACGTGGATTTAGTTAGCCGTTTCGTATCTGAAAAAGGTAAAATTTTACCTCGTCGAGTTACAGGTACTTGTGCTAAACATCAACGTACTTTAACTTCAACAGTTAAACGTACTCGTATTATGGCACTAATTCCATTTACAATTAAAGACTAATTTAATTAGCTGAGAGTAGGACCTTGTGTTCTACTCTCTTTTTTTATTGACGCATAACATAAATGTTTCACATGAAACTTTTAACTTATTTTCTAGCAAGTTAGTAAACTTCGGAACAATAGCATTAGAACATTGATTATGTTAAAATACTTAGTATATTATTAATTAGATGAGGTGAAATATGTTTAACAAAGAAAGACTTAAAGCATTCTTTGAACAATTTCATTCATTAGATATTAGTTGGCAAATTTATAGTTTAGTCATTTTATATACAATCATTATGCTTGCTGCATTAATGTTACGCTGGGAAATCGGTGTAATGCTTTTTATACTATTAATTGCAGTTGTCGTATTTTTTGTGTTTAATTATGAAAACTTTATTCGTAACTTAAGTACAATGGCGAGTCGCCTCTCTCAATCAGTACGAGGTGCACAGGAAGATGCAATGTACCGCTCTCCTATTGGAATCCTATTATATGGTCAAGATTCCAATCATCGCATTAAGTGGGTCAATCCAGCGATGCAACATTTGTTTGGATCACAAGAGTTACTTGGAGAACCACTAGTATCTATAAATAAAGAGTTTGACAAAATGGTAGCAATTGAATCTGATAAACATTGGCATACCGTTCCTTTTATGGACCGATATTACCGAGTATTACACCAAACAGATGTGAAAGCATTATATATGATTGATGTAACAGATGAAGTGTTGATTCGAGAACAAAAGAAATTCGATCAAGTTGTATTCGGTTATCTTTTCTTGGATGACTATAACGAGATTGTAGAAACACTCGATGATCAACAGGCAACCAATTTTGACTCTATTATATTGAATGATATCAATGAATGGGCTGAATCCTATGGCGTTTTTACTAAACGAATCAATGAGGAAAAATTTATTCTACTTCTAAACCAATATGTGCTTGATAAACTTGAAAAAGATAAATTTAAGTTTTTCGATGAGATGCGTGAACGCAATTCCTTAAGAAATATGCCATTATCAACTAGTATTGGCATATCTTATCCAGATTCACCAAGTTATCGTATCGATGACTTATCAGACCAAGCGCAACTTAACTTAGATTTAGCACTAGGACGCGGTGGCGATCAAATTGTCGTAAGATCGAAATCTGGTAAAGCGAGATTCTATGGTGGTAAAACAAATCCTACAGAGAAACGTACAAATATAAAGTCACGTTTAGTTTTTCAGGCCTTACGCACGTCAATTCAACAAGCAGAGCAAATACTCATATCTGGTCATAAAACCCCTGATATGGACTCTATGGGCTCTGCAATAGGTATTTATAAGATTGTCAGATCTTTCGGTGTTCCGGCTCGTATTCTTATTAATGAAGATGAGTTTAACCAAGACATTCGACAGTTATTGGCTTTAGATCAAGCACGATACTTATGGGATGAAGATATCTTCGTGAATAAAGAAGATGCTGAGAAATTTACAACAGACGAAACATTAATAATCTTAGTTGATCATCATCGTCCGTCATTAAGTGAAGCTGAAGAATTGATAAATGGACATGATGTGGTTATTATTGACCATCACCGTCGTGGTGAGGAGTTCCCAGAGCAAACGGTCCTGACATATATCGAACCTTATGCGTCGTCAACATCAGAGTTGATTACTGAATTCTTCATTAATATGCGTAATACGAATGAAGCATTAAATAAGTTTGAGGCAACAGCATTACTTGCTGGGGTGATTGTAGATACGAATAATTTCTCATCAAGAACAGGTTCAAGAACTTTTGATGTAGCAAGTTATTTAAAATCTCGTGGAGCAGACCGTGTTCAAATCCAACGCTTACTTAAAGAAGATTTATCAAACTTAATTGAGCGTAACAAACTATTAGAGCATACAAAATTTGTCAAAGATGGCTATGCAGTTATTATTGGACCTAATGAAGAAGTTTTTGATAATATAACAGCGTCACAAACTGCTGATGTTTTACTAGACGTTAAAGGTGTTGAAGCTTCCTTTGTTATCTACCGTAGAAGTGATTCTGTTGTAGGGATTAGCGCACGAAGTTTAGGAAGTATTAACGTCCAAACGATTATGGAAAGATTAGGTGGCGGAGGTCATTTATCGAATGCGGCGACGCAAATTGAAGATAAATCGACTGAAGAGGTCTATATTCAATTATCAGAAGAAATAAATAAAGAATAAGGAGGACTTTGAATGAAAGTAATTCTATTGAAAGATGTCAAGAAACAAGGTAAAAAAGGTGATGTGATTGAAGTATCAGATGGTTACGGACGTAATTATCTAATCAAGAACAACCTTGCTAAAGTAGCGGATGGTGCAGCTTTAAATCAGCTGAAATCTAAAAAAGAAGCTGAAGCTAGACTGGCTAAAGAAGAATTAGCTGAATCTAAAGAAATTAAAGAAGCCATTGAAAAAGAAGAGACAGTTGTTACGATTGCAGCTAAAACAGGTGAAGATGGTCGATTATTCGGTACTATCCCTTCTAAACAAATTGCAGAAGAGCTTGAAAAGCAATATAACATCGAGGTTGATCGCCGTAAGATCCAATTAGGTGAAAATTTAAACTCTTTAGGACGTTACAACGTTCCAGTGAAACTTCATAGTGAAGTCTCAGCAGATATTAAAGTACATATCGTTGAACAATAGTTTCATATGAAACATTTTAAGCATTTTAATAGTGTATTCATTTGGTATTCAAACCAATGAATACACTATTTTTATTGGTTTGAATTATTAAAATGTGAATATTACTAAAAGGCTTTAAATAAAAGTTATTAACATGTTGATAACTATGAAAAAGGCTGAGAATTTGGTATGATTTATATACTTGTATTTAAGAGTGAATCGAGTAGAATATAGAAATGAAGAAAGAAGGTGAACCGTTGGAAAATAAACCAATGGATAGACAACTACCATATAATATAGAAGCTGAACAATCAGTGCTCGGCGCATTACTTATCAATCCTATTAAAGTAGGAACGGTTCAATCAATTATTGAGGAAGATGACTTTTATTTACGTAAACACCGCATTATCTTTAATGCGATGGCGAATATCTTCGATTCACCTGATTATGAACTTGATGCCATCACCTTAATTGATCGACTTACGAGTTATGGAGAAATTGAAAATGTAGGTGGCCATGATTATATAATTGAGTTAACACAAACAGCACCAACAGCTGTAAACGTTGACCATTATGCAAAGATAGTAAAAGATAAATCAATATTACGTAGTTTAATCTCAGCTAGTACACAAATAAGCCAGACGGCTTATGAAGAAGGTGATGAGATTTCTAATATCATCGAAAAAAGTGAGAAACTTATCTTATCAATTGGTGAAGGGAAGAATAATGACGGACCTGTCTCTATACGCTCGTTAATTTCAGATGCATTTGAGAACATTGTTCGATTATCGGAAGAGAAAAGAGACGTTGTTGGTTTACCAACAGGTTATATCGACTTAGATAAATTAACGAGTGGTTTCCAACCAGACCAATTGATTATTCTAGCTGCGAGACCATCCGTAGGTAAAACAGCCTTTGCTTTAAACATTGCCCAAAACGTTGCCACGAAATCTAAAATACCTGTTGTAATATTCTCACTAGAGATGGGTGCATTAGATTTAGTAAACCGTATTATTTGTGCGGAAGGTAATATACATGCATCTAATTTACGTACAGGACAACTTACCGATGATGAATGGAATAGTTTCACGGTGGCTACAAACACACTTAAAGATGCACCGATCTTTATTGATGATACAGCAGGGATTAAAGTATCTGAAATTCGTGCGAAAAGTAGACGATTAAAACAAGAAAATCCAGATTTAGGTCTGATTGTGATTGACTATCTTCAATTAATTGAAGGATCCGGTGGCGAAAGTCGTCAGCAAGAAGTATCTGAAATTTCTCGTCAATTGAAGAAATTAGCCAAAGAATTAGGCGTACCTGTCATTGCACTGTCTCAATTATCTCGTGGTGTGGAACACCGTCAGAATAAACGACCTATCTTAAGTGATATTCGTGAGTCTGGATCGATTGAGCAAGATGCGGATATCGTTGCCTTCTTATACCGTGAGGATTATCACCAACAAGAAGGTGATGAAGAACCAGTTCAAGATGATGATCTGCCTGATAATACTGTTGAGGTTATCTTAGCTAAGAACCGTGCAGGAGCTAGAGATACAGTTCGCTTATTATTTAAAAAGGAATATAATAAATTCTCAAGTCTTTCATTTGTACCCGAACCACCCATGATGTAACTTACAATGAACTCTTTCTAATTAAATTTAGAAAGAGTTTTTTGTGTTTAACTCGATTAAAGTGGCGATTAATCAGTTTAATCACTATTTAAATAGGTGAATAAAGTAGTAAAAACCCGAATGAATGTTCCACGTGAAACACTTCTGTTGGGAACGTATGTTCTTTATGTTATTTCTTTCTCTTTAACTTAGTTTGTATTAAACTTATAATATATTACATTGAAAGCGGTGGTAACAATATGGAGACGGTCGGAAAGAAACATCAAGAAGTTGCAAGTAAGTTAAAATTGAACACTTTAACTCTCCTATCTTTTTTTATTGTGTTATTTGCTTTACCTGTTAGTACGAATGCTACTACAATTGAGTCGCTTGATAGCATAGACTATACTCAAGCTGATCACACACAAGTAGTTGAAGCTGAACCTGTTGATGAAGCCATATACGAAAATATAGATACTGATACAACGATTTATCCTCAAAGTGACTATACGTTGATTGAAGCTGAATTGCCAAGTGATCAAGTATCAATTAATGAAGACAATTTATTTACTGATGAAGCTCTACTGCCATTTGCTCAGACGGATGAAGTTTATAATTTCGTTCACTTTAATGCGTATAAAGATACATATAGAGATATAGCCACTTATATTTCATATTACATCTATTATTCGGCTGATCCAGAAGATCATTACTTAGTCGCACCGATGAATTTAACTGCTGACGTCGTCGATTTATACAATTATAGTGATTTAATCGCAATGCAACGCTTAGATATTAATCATAAGCTTAGACAAATTTATTATAATGAATATTCCGAGGATTTAGTTGAACGTTACGAATTAAAACAAATGATTCCGACTTCAGTTTATGCCGATGCTAAAGCTTCAATGTTACGTGCCGAGGAATTATATAGCCAAGTTGATCCGGAAAGTGCCGATTATGATTTAGCTACCGAAGTGATTGAGATTGCTAGAGAAGAATTTAGTATCTTTACCAACAAATATAATAATGGGCATTTAGAAGAGCCAGTTTTACATTATTTTATCTCTGATCAAATTGAAGATGAGGCTGTTTTAGAAGAAAATATCGCTTCGATTGAAGAGATAGTTGAAACATTGCCAAGTGAAATTAAACGTCGACTTTCGAATATTTATGTCTTAGCGGAATATGAAATGCCACCTTCAGAAACACCAGGCTTTACTTTACATGGTTTAGCTAAGGATGATGGGACAGTATATTTTGTAGGGGATAAACCAATCTATAAAAATCTGATTTATCATGAGTTTGGTCATACATTAGATTTTGCTAGTTATGCATTAATCGATTGGGATGAAGAGTCTGAAGATTCTTGGTCAACGCAAGATGATTGGCAGGCCATTTATGAAAGTGAATGGGCAGATGAGGAGTCTTATTACAATTCAACCATTGAATCATTTGCAGAAGGCTTTGGTGTGTATTCACTGAAGTATTTCTTAGATGAAGAACCCGATTTATCGGCTTATCCAGATAGTTCGCTTGAAGATAGACCTGAGACAGTTGCATACTTTGACCAGTTATTCGAAACATTAGACTACTAAACAAATGAGTAAACAAAAATACCCTAAGCACTCTTTAGTCTCTCAACTATAGAGTGCTTAGGGTTTATTTAATTCTATTTATCTATCGATTTGTCTTAGTTATTATGACGACGTCCAGAGATGAATAAGTAAATACCTCCACCGATTAAAGCTAATGCAGCTACAATAATAAGCCAAATTGAACTATTTTCACCAGTGTTTGGTAAGTTTTCTTCATTCTCTTCTACGGATGAACTGATAGATACATCAACACTTGATGATTCTTCATTGTCATCACTTGAAGGTGTTTGAGAACCACCACCGTTGACTACATCTGGATATCTTTCAGTTAAGTAATTAGTTACATCTACATAATTCACTTCACCAGATTCATTCGGTTGAACAGCCCATAGAATATCTTCAAATTGCATTTGATCAACTTGATCTTGAGTGATAGTTGTATTTTGAATGATGTTGTTTTTAGCTTCAACAACTAAATCATTAAACATGTCTGGATACATTGTTACTAACTGTTGGAAAATGTAGCTAGGTACTTTTGCATCAGCATTCTTAGCTTCATTGTACCATTCAGCGAATGTACGATCACTAAATTCATTCAAGATAGCATCTGTTGTTGGTGTTTGATTAACGACAGCTTCACGAACAGGAGTAATTGCACTTGCTAATTGATCATCACTGAAATTCACGTAACCAGCAATTACAATTTCATCGCGTAAAGCAGTTAATTCTTCTGAAGAAGTACTTTCAGTTGAAAGTCCCAGTCTATCCATCAAACTAGTAATATGTTCATCACTAAATTGATTTAATTGTTTCATCGTTAAATCAGTTTGACCGACTAATTCTTCACGGTAAATATCTAAATCACTTGCTGGTTCGGATTCACTTGAGTCAGATGATTCTTCTTCATCAGAGAATTCCTCATCAGAAGACTCTTCATCGGATGATTCTTCGCTTGAAGAACTTTCATCTGAAGATGTTTCTGCATCATCAACAGTAATACCGTAATTTTCTTGCATTGCTAAAGCTAAGGCTTCCATGTCTTCTGCGTTATTTTCTTGGAAGACTGAAAATTCTTGCCATAGTAATTCAGCATCAGGTACTTCTAATAACTCTTCTTCATTTAAGTTATAATCCGAAACTAAAGCGTCTCTAAAACGACTGGCTTCAGGACCGAAGACTTCTGGGTTATCGTATACAGCTGTGTTATAAGCTCCACCAATATCAGTACCTGCTTGATTTCCTTCACCTACCATACTTACTAAGTAAATGTCATCAAGTTGGTCTAATTGTTCTTGAGTTGCAGGTGTTGATTCAATGAATGCTTCACGAATCTTAGTAGCAACTGAACCGACCTGTTCATCGGTAAAGATTTCAGGATTTAATTCGATGATTTGGTCGCGGACAATGTCCATCGTTTCTTGAGCGTAATCTCCATTTTCAGCAGTTGTTTTAATCGGTGCTAATTCTTCCTCAGTGAATTGACTGAATTGCTCTTCTGTAATATCAGTATATTCCAAAATCGCTGCTTCAAATTCATCTTCAGGTGCTGGAGTTTCACCATTCCCATTGTCTTCGCCATTTTCTCTTTCAGTACGACGTTCGATGTAAGCATCACGTGCTTGGGTAATTTGTGGCACGATTGATTCAACAGCAGCTTGCTCGTCATCGTTATTTTCTAAAAATGCGTTCGTATACCATCCTAAGATGTCACTAGGTAAAGCCGTGTTTAAATCTGAATAGCTATATTCTGAATAAGTAGAAATAGCCTCTGCTGCTTCATTATAAGCTTGTAAGTCCTCACCTGTTAAAAGGTTTAATTGAGGGTAATCGATTGCTAACTGGTTATACATTTCTAACCATACATCCAGTTCAGGATTCGATTCTGCTTCAGTATTTTTTGTAGTATATAAATCAACTAAATATTGATCCTCTACTTCTAATAATTGTTCTAAGTTAACAGGTTGAACGCCCGCTAAGTTATTTTTTATTTGAACGAGTAATTCTTGGTCCACCTCTGTTGTTGTTTCTTCTTGGGCATGAACGGTTTGACTCGTTGGTAGTAAAGCATTATTTCCAAGAGTAGTTCCTGCTCCGATTGCTAAAGCACATGTAGATACTAATAATAATTTTTTTAATCTCATTTTGCGCCCTCCTCTATCTGTTAATTCCATCATACGCTGTAAATGTGAATTTTTATCGAAGGAAAAATGTGGAATTCGCCATTTATTTTGTGAATATTGTATTAAATTTAAAACAAAAAAGAGCCAGAGGTTATATAACCACGGGCTCTTAAAAGGGAGTTTATCCCCAAACGCTATCTAAAATCATTGTTTGTTCACGGTCAGGACCAACAGATAAAGTTGCAATCTTAACTCCAACTAATTCACTGATGCGACGAACGTAGTTACGTGCATTTTGTGGTAAGTCTTCAAGTGATTTCGCCCCTGTGATATCTTCTGACCAACCAGGTAATTCTTCATAAACTGGCGTACAGTCAGCAAGAACTTTTAAACTTGCTGGGTAATATTCAATACGCTCACCCGTAGATGTTTCATAAGCAGTACAAATCTTAATTGTATCTAAACCAGTCAATACGTCGATTGAGTTTAATGATAGATTTGTAATACCTGATACTCGGCGTGAGTGACGCATAACAACAGAATCAAACCAACCCACACGACGTGGACGACCTGTCGTTGTTCCGTATTCTCTACCTACTTCACGAATTTGTTGTCCAACTTCATCAAATAATTCAGTTGGGAATGGTCCATCTCCGACACGTGATGTATAAGCTTTACATACACCAACAACTGTATCAATCTTAGAAGGACCAACTCCACTACCAATCGTTACCCCACCAGCAACAGGGTTAGATGAAGTAACAAATGGATACGTACCTTGATCGATATCTAACATGACACCTTGAGCACCTTCGAATAATACGCGTTTACCTTCATCAAGTGCATCGTTTAAAATCACTGACGTATCAGTAACATACTTAGCGATTTCTTGACCATATGCATAATATTCTTCGAAAATATCCTCAAAAGATAAAGGCGAATTGTCATAAACGCGCTCGAATAATTTATTCTTTTCAGCTAAGTTTACTTCTAAGCGCTCTTTAAAAATTTCTTTATCTAATAAATCAGCAACGCGGATTCCAACACGGGCAGCTTTATCCATGTAAGCTGGACCAATTCCTTTAATGGTTGTTCCAATTTTGTTATCCCCTTTTGAATCTTCTTGAAGTTGATCCATTAAGATATGGTAAGGTAAGATAACATGAGCTCGCGAAGAAATACGTAAATTACTAGTATCAACACCTTCAGCTTTTAAATAGTTCAATTCTTTAACAATTGACTTTGGATTCACGACAACACCGTTTCCGATAACACTGATTTTACTATTATCAAAAATACCTGAAGGGATTAAATGTAATTTAAATGTTTTACCATCAAATTGAATCGTATGCCCTGCATTGTCTCCACCTTGATAACGTGCAATTACTTCAGCGTTATTACTTAGAAAGTCAGTAATTTTACCTTTACCTTCGTCTCCCCATTGTGTTCCTACAACTACTACTGATGTCATTGTTAGATCTCCTTTTTATATAATAATATTTCAATCTTGAGCACAATATGTCTCCGCGCGATACATAACATCCCGACTTCTATATTATACCTCATTATCTTTGCAACGTCTTTTATTAATTCAGTTGGTAAGATGAGATTGAATAATATTTCGCCTTCAATCATGACATTGATGGCGTATTTATCTCAAAGTCTAATAATATCATAATGCCTATAACAATAAAACAAGCAAATGTTGTCACTCATAAAATCACTTGTAACTAAAGAAACATCCACCCCAAAAATTTTGGAATGGATGTTAGATTGCTTAAATTATTTTGAGAAAGACCAGTAATTGATACCCTCTGTGAGTAATACTTCTTCGTCAATACCTTGAATACTATACATTTTTTGAGCATCATCGTTTGGATCATTAACGTAGACTTGACCATTTTCATAGCCACGAATGACGATAATGTGGCCAATCTCTGTAAAGAAACCTGGTAAGACAGACGCAACGATTAATTCACCGTTATTTACAGCTTCCATTGCGCTATAGAAATCATTTCCATAGTTATAAAAATTGTAATCATATTCAACCGCAAAGTCATGGAAGATTTGCCAAGATGTCCCGGCATTATCTACCCAATACTTTTCCTCGCTCCATTCAAGGATTTCTATTGGATTCACTTCTCGATTCTCAAAAGCAGCATGAACCATGGCTAGAGAAAGGATTGCACAGCCGTTTTCACCCAGTTGTTGGGTTGTATTACTTCCGTATTTCTCAGTTCGCCAGTTCGCATCTTTTTGCAGATACAATGGAACGTCAATTTGGGTTCCAGTTGCAGCCGCAGTTTTTTCTGCCGGATAATCTGGTAAGAAAAGATAACCAAGTTCTTCCACATCAAGATCATTTGCATGGATAGCTGCAAGAATTTCATCTTGGGCTTGAATTAAGTTTCCATCAAACTCCGTTTGGGTTAATTCAGCAATCGTTTCTTCCACTGCTTTATCTTTAGGTGAGTAGGTACTCAGTGTTTCTGCCAAAGTAGCTGGTGTTTCGATGCTTTCATCGGTTACACTTTCAGTCTGTTGAGAAACAACGGGCTCAGTTTGTAAAGAAATTAACTCTTCTTGAGTAGATTGTTGTTGGTGCTCTGCAATAATTAAATTATTGTTCGCAGTTAATTTATTTAAAAGTATAATTAAACTTAAACAAATGGCAATGAATATAAGAGAGCCAATTGTTGCTATTGGCGTATAGTTACGCGTTTTTGGCATTTCAAAAACTCCTTTTAAAAAAACATTTCTAAATAAAAGAATACGCTAACTGACTCGAGAATACCATAGGAAATGTTGAATATTTGAATAAAGTAATGAAAGTTTAATATTCTGTTCATAATTTCAAAAGCTAAATGACTGTATAATAATTATTATTAGTTTGGGATTCATTCATGTGATATTTCTTTACAAATGGTGTTATAATATGTTTGCGAGAGCTTTTTAATCGTCGTATAATAATTTTCTAAGAGAGGAGAATGGTGATGGCAAGAAAGGAATTTCGTAAGTCACTAGCAGTTTTTCCAATAGGTACGGTTATGGAGTTGACGGAGTTAACCGCTCGTCAAATTCGTTATTACGAAGAACAGGGATTAATCGAGCCTCAACGTAGCGAAACCAACCGTAGGCTATACTCTTTAAATGATGTCGATCGATTACTGGACATCATTGACCTAATGGATGAAGGCATGACAATTAAAGGTATTAAAAATAGATATCGCTTTAGTGACAGAGTATCTAAAAACTCAGTACCTCTAACTGACCAAGATGTGCGACGTATCTTAAGGGATGAACTAGATTTTCAATCTAGATTCGAATAACCTATTAAAAGAGAGGATTTTGAAGCAATGACAAAATGGACGAAAGATCGTATTATTGCTGATGCGCATGAGAATAACGTACACTTTATACGATTAATGTTTACGGATATTAGAGGAACAATTAAGAATGTTGAAATTCCTTTAACACAGTTAGAAAAGGCATTAGAAAATAATATGACATTTGATGGTTCATCAATTGAAGGATTTGTACGTATTGAAGAAAGTGATATGTATTTAATTCCTGATTACGACTCTTGGATGATTTTTAACTGGGATGTTCCCTCAGATGGTGGACGCATTGCTTGTTTAATCTGTGATGTAGATACAACAAAACGAGAGCCTTTCTTAGGTGACCCTCGTGGGAATTTAAGACGAGTGTTAGATAAGATGGAAGATTTAGGTTTTTCTTCGTTCAACTTAGGCCCAGAACCTGAATTTTTCTTATTAAAACTGGATGAAGATGGTCGACCAACGATGGACTTAAATGATGATGGTGGCTACTTTGACTTTGCGCCAACGGATTTAGGAGAAAACTGTCGACGTGATATTGTGCTTGAATTAGAGCGTTTAGATTTTGAAATCGAAGCGAGTCATCACGAAGTTGCACCAGGGCAACATGAGATTGATTGGAAATATAATGATGCGATTCGCGCATGTGATAAAATTCAATTGTTTAAATTGATTGTTAAAACAGTGGCTCGTCGTCATAATTTATATGCGACGTTCATGCCTAAGCCTATTTATGGTGAGAGTGGTTCTGGAATGCACTTTAATGTATCTTTATTCGATAAAGATGGGAAGAATGCTTTCTATGATGAATCAACTCCAGATCAATTATCTAAGAATGCTCATTACTTTATCGGTGGTTTAATTAAGCATGCGAGTGCTTATACAGCTATTTGTAATCCATTAGTAAATTCTTACAAACGATTAGTTGAAGGATACGAAGCACCAGTATATATTGCTTGGAGTGAGAGAAATCGTTCTCCGCTTATTCGTATTCCATCATCTCGTGGTAATTCAACTCGTGTTGAGTTAAGAAGTGTGGATCCTTCTGCCAACCCATACTTAGCCTTAGCAGTTATCTTGCAAGCTGGTTTAGATGGAATTGAGAACAAGATTGAACCACCTATGCCAATTGACCGTAATATTTATACGATGACTCCAGAAGAGCGTATGGCTGAAGGTGTCTTTGACCTGCCATCATCACTTAGCGAAGCCATTGCTGAATTTGAAGCCAGCCCAATCATGAGAGATGCTCTAGGTCCACATATTTCAGGTAACTTTATTGTTGAGAAAACAATGGAATTTGAGTCATATAAAAAACAAGTGACACAATGGGAATTAGATAAATATTTAATGATGTATTAAGTTGTTACAACCAGCTCGAAGATTGCCATTTTATTGGGTTCTTCGAGCTTTTTTGATACAAAAATTTGAATCCTATTGCACATTGCTTATGAATATGCTAAGCTTTCTACTATAACACAAGGGGTGCTTCGGCTGAGATGGGATTACCTGAACTCTATGAACCTGAATGAATTAAGACTCGCGTAGGGATGTGAATAAGTAAAGTTTATGTATATTGGTGCAGTATGCTTTTTGTACGAATATACCTTTATCAGTATCACTCAACCTACCTTGACTCAGACACTTTGTGTTGTGAATATGAGGGAGGTTTTTTTTTGGTTAATTGTAGTATTGCTTTACAAATTTTACCGCTAGGTGCAACACAAGAAGCGACACTTGAAGTGGTTGATTCTGTCATTGCTTTTATAGCATCAAAGACGGATAACTATGAAGTGGCGGCGTTTGAGACAACGATTCAAGGTGATTATGATACTTTGATGCCTATCTTAAAAGAGGCGATCGAAATCGCTTCTCAAACACACCACAAAATTTTTACTAATGTCAAAATTAGTTATGATGCGAAAGGGTCAGTGTTAACGATTGAAGATAAAACTACAAAACATCGCCACTAAATATGCTTCATGGATCCTAGGTCTGGGACTATTACTGCTTTGGGAAGTGGCTGCTAGAGTTGGTTGGTTACCTGAGTTTATTATTCCCGCACCAAGTGATGTCCTAATCGCTTTGTGGCAAGACCGAGAGAATTTATGGATGAACAGCCGAGTGACGCTGATTCAAGCGTTTATTGGTCTCGCTATAGGAATTTTTCTCGCTTTCTTTCTAGCGATTATTATGGATGTGATTCCTTGGTTGAACCGAGCCTTATATCCAATGTTGGTGGTTACACAAACCATTCCAACTGTAGCTATTGCACCGATATTAGTGCTTTGGCTAGGTTATGACATGACACCAAAGATTGTTTTAGTCATTTTAACGACATTATTTCCCATTATTATTAGTATACTGAACGGCTTTGCTAACGCGGATAAGGATGCGATTCAATTACTCCAATTAATGGGAGCAAATCGTTGGCAGATATTACGTCATGTGAAGTTACCGTCGAGTATGTCATTTTTCTTAAGTGGATTGAAGGTCAGTGTGTCTTACGCTTTTGTGAGTTCGGTTGTCGCTGAGTGGCTTGGTGGCTTTGAAGGTTTAGGGGTTTATATGATTCAAACCAAACGTGCCTTTAGCTATGACAAGATGTTTGCGGTCATTGTTTTAATTTCGTTATTAAGTCTGTTCTTTATGGGTGTTGTATCTTATATTGAAAAATATTTAACACCTTGGCGTTTTAATCAAAAAAAGAAAATCAGAGGAGAAGAATAATATGATGAATTATTTCAAGAAAATGCTTGTTGCTTTAATCGTCAGTATGTCAGTATTAATTCCTATGAGTGCATCGGCTCAAGCCAGTCAGATTGAGTTTATTTTAGATTGGGTACCGAATACAAATCATACTGGATTATATGTTGCTTTAGAAAAAGGGTATTTTGAAGAAGCGGGCGTGGAAGTAACGATTCGCCGTCCACCAGAAGGTAGTACGACTGAATTAGTAGGTTTGGGTCAAGCTCAATTTGGCATTAGTTTCCAAGATTCTTTAGCTACACGTCTAGCAGGAGGTTTACCTGTAACAGCTGTCGCAACAGTTATCGAACATAATACAAGTGGTATTATTGCTAGAGAAGACAGCCAAATTACAAAACCGGTGGAGATGGAAGCTCATACTTATGGAACATGGAATGATCCTATTGAACTGGGAATGTTAGAGCATATTATTAATAACGAAGGCGGCGATTATTCACAAATCGAATTAGTCCCTAATCAGGCAGATAATTCCATTGTTGGTTTAGCTAATTCGATGTTTGAATCAGCCTGGGTTTATTACGCTTGGGACGGTATAATGGCTGAGAGCCAGGGCGTTCCAACGAACTTCTTTTACTTCAGAGATTACGCAGAAGAATTAGATTTCTACTCACCAATAATTATTGCAAATAACGATTATTTAGCGAATAGTCCTGAAGAAGCGACGCAAGTGGTTCAAGCCATCAAACGCGGTTATCAATATGCAATCGAGAATCCAGAAGAAGCAACCGATATTCTCCTGAAACATGCACCGGAATTAGAAGGGCAACGTGATTTTGTTCTTGCTTCCCAAGAATGGATTAACGAAGCCTATACAAGTAAACCAGAACAATGGGGTTATATCGATGAAGAGCGCTGGAATGCTTTCTACACATGGTTATACGAAAGTAACTTAACGGAAGTTGACTTGACTGAAGGGACATACTTTACGAACGAATTTTTAGGAGAATAACATGTTATCAATTCAAGATGTTGGTTTTCGATACGGGAATCGTCAAGTACTAAAAAATATTAACATTCAACTTCAAAAAGGGGAGACCGTTGCCATTATTGGCCCGAGTGGGGTTGGAAAAACAACCCTTTTTAACCTCATTGCAGGAATTATCGATGCCCAACAAGGTCAGATTGAGTTGGATGGATCCAAAGAAATTAAAGGTAAGATAAGTTACATGCTTCAAAAAGATATGTTGTATCCGCATTATACTGTCATTGAAAATATTATGTTGCCACGGATTATACAGGGTGAAAGCAAGAAACACGCACGTGAGCATGCGTTAGAATTACTCGATATCTTTCAATTTAAAGAATGGGCGAATTATTATCCCCACGCCCTAAGTGGTGGGATGAGACAACGCGTGGCTTTTATGCGAACAGCTGCATTTGACAGACCATGGCTATTGTTAGATGAAGCTTTTAGTGCTCTTGACGCCATTACAAGACGTCAACTTCATCAATGGTTTATGAATTACCGCGAGAAGATGGGCTGGTCTTCATTAATCATTACCCATGATGTAGATGAAGCTTTAATCTTATCGGATAGGGTTTATATTATTAAAGGGCAACCCGGTGAAATTACATTTGAGTTGCCCGTCGACTTTAAAAGCTTTGATGTTGAGAAAATAATTTTTGAACCTGAGTTTATCGAAGCCAAACGTCAGTTACTTAATGAATTAAAAGAAGTATAAAAATAGCAAGGCGCTGAGGTGACCCCCGAAAGTTAGAGTTAAAAATCTAACTTTACGGGGGTCGTTTTTGTGTCACAAAAGTATTCATATGAATTCAAATTATAGGTTGTCGAAGAGTATCTAAATGGGACATTAGGTTACACCTTACTCGCTAAGAAACACCATATTTCAACGACAAGTTTGATTGAAAAATGGGTTAACCAATTCAAAACCAATGGGAAAGAAGGCCGACGAATTTACAATTTAAGTGCAACAACAATAATAAAATAAAAAAAGATCCATAGTTTTCCTATAAAATAGATGTACCAACCAACTATTTTATAGGAGAAAGCTATGAATCCATACACACATCTTACCATGAATGAGCGAGAAACAATATTCCTAATGTATGAACAAGGCGGAACTATCGGGCATATATCCGAGACCCTGGACCGTTCTAAATCGACTATCTCAAGAGAATTACATCGTAATTCAAACAAGGATGGCAGTTATTCACCGTCAACTGCTCATGAAAAGTTTTTGCGTGTTTATTAATGCACCCAATATACTAATTATCAAGTGTAGACTGCTATCGTGCCCACTAAAGCAGGGGGTTAAAAACTAAAGTTATTACGTTCACTAAAATATAGTTAGAATATCATCGTAAATGTTATGTTTGTTTTGCTCATCTCGATTTTTTGCCATGCAAGCATATATGTTGAAAGCAAGAGGCGCTACTGTTTTTTTATACATGATTGATTGATGAGGAATAAACTGATAAATTAACTCGGGTAAAAAAGTAATGATGTTTGTTCCTCTTGTTAAATTAATCAAATAATCCCATGCATTAGCGGTATAAGTAATCTGTTTAGTCTCTTTTAGTGTCTTGATTTTTTTATTTAATAGATTATAAATGCTGTGATCACTATTAAATGTAGCGATATCATAATTAAGGATGCTATTCCATTCAATCTTATTTTCTGTAGCTAAGGGGTGTTCTTGGTCTATAAAAGCCACGACATCTGAAGAATGTACCAATACTTGATGAAAGATATCGTTTTTTAATTCTGTAGGACCCAAGATAATCCCAATATCTATTTCTCCTTTAATCAAGAGTTGCCGAATTTGATATGAACCTGCTTCCACTACTTTGAACTCTATTGTCGGATATTTCTCTTTGAATTTTGGCAGCATTGAAGAAAAGTAAACCATCAAAATTAAAGAAGGAACGCCAATTTTAATCACTTGTTTCGAAATGGAAGCGGCTTCGATTGCTTTAATAGTCATTTCTTCATAGTTCTTTACTATGTCTAAGGCATATTTGTAAATAATTTCTCCGCTTTTAGTTAGTCCCACTAAACGATTACTTTTTCTTAAGAAAAGAGTAACGTTTTCACGTTTTTCATAATTAGAAATAAACTGACTTAGAGCAGATTGGGTCAGATGAATTTTATTTGAAGCTTCAGATAAGTTGAAATCGCAATTTACAACAGTAATAAAGTATGATAATTGAACTATATCCATAATCTACCTCCCACATTAAATTGGCTATAATCCTTCTTGATTAAATTATACCAATTAGACTTTAAAATAAATACTATGAATACGAAAGCATTCTATTAGTTCATCTTATAGGTTTGATTATTCGATTATGATTCCTCATCCAAGCAATACTAAAAAAAAAAACGCTACTACGCTGTATTGAGAAACACGAAGTAGTAGCGACTATCTATTTTTAATAATTACCTTAGCGATGAGAGTGTTTGAGTTATCTGTTAATAACTAAACTTTGTGCAATTTTATCAGCTTCTTCGAACAGCGATACGATGATTTCACGAGAAGTTTTTACTTCTTTGATTAATCCCGCTATTTCACCACACATCGGCGTACCATTTTCAAGATCACCGTCTACTGCCCGCTTCAAAGAACCGACTGTAAGGTGTTCTAAGTCAGAAAAAGACGCATTATTGTGTTCCATATCTAAGAACTTTTCCAACATAGGAGTTTTAAGAGCGCGAACGGGATCTTTAGCCTTACGCCCCGTAACGATTGTATCAGTGTCACTAGCTTTAATGATAGCGTCCTTATAATTTTGTGAAATCTGACATTCTTCACTAGCTAAGAAGATGGTACCAGCTTGGATTCCTTGGGCACCTAAAGCGTACATAGCTGCTACTGTTCGTCCATCACCTGTCCCTCCTGCAGCAATGACTGGAATATTGACAGCATCCACGATTTGTGGAATTAACGACATTGTGGAAACTGACCCGATATGGCCACCAGCTTCTTGTCCTTCTGCAATGACGCCATCAGCACCAGCAGCTTCCATTTTTTTGGCATGTTTAACTGAAGCAATCACTGGGAAAATTTTAACTCCAGCTGCTTTAAGTTGGGGAATATAAGGTGCTGGATTTCCAGCGCCTGTTGTTACAACGGCTACTTTTTCTTCGCAGATTACTTCTACTAGTTCAGGTATATTATTCATTTGTAACATTAAGTTAACCCCAAAAGGTTTTACAGTCGTTTCACGTGTTTTGCGTATTTCATCACGAAGTTGTTCAGCTGTCATCCCACCTGAAGCAAGCACTCCTAGTCCTCCCGCTTCAGATACAGCTCCTACTAATTCGTGCCAAGTGATTCGTGCCATTGCCCCACAGAATATTGGGTATTCGATTCCTAGTTCTTTACAGATTGACATAAAAAAATCCCCTTTCTTGTTCATAGTTTCACATTATATTTATAGGATAACTCTTCAGATGAAAATGTGCAAGGTTCTGAAATGTTACAATGTTTTATAAGGATATAAGGGAGTCTAATAAGGTGAAACTATTGAAGAAAAGTTAGTTTGACATCCTCATCGAATACTAAACAATCTATTGGTTAGTAAACCAACTGGAGATAAAAAGTTGAATGATAATTATTTCATCAAAAGATAAAATTAATTTTCTTTATAGAAGACGATTAGATTAAATAGGCATTAAGAGTATGGCTGTTTAAAAGAACTAATTTCTCTCGCAATACAATTAATTAGAATAACAGTGGCGTTTTTGTTCAGATAGACCTCCATAAGACTTTAGGATCTTAGTGTAATGGGATGGTTAGTAATTTAATGAAAGAGAGCTACTGTTCGTTAATCTACACCATTTAGGTAAGATAATTGATCAAGTTCATTTAACAGAAGCTAAGTTTCTATAAATCTTGTAAATAAAAGTTATTAGTTTAGGTAATAGTTATATCAGTAAGACTAATTTGTAAACGCTTCCTTCAGAGGTTATATTTTAACTGTAACAAAAAGTCAAGCGTGAGCTATTAATCAAAAGTTTAAAGATGACATTTCTTATTAAAAGGAGTGGAGTCTGAGGATTTGGAAAGAAGGGGTATTGATGACTATAAATAAAGTAATGGTTATTGGCGCAGGCCAAATGGGTGGAGGTATTGCCCAATCATTTGCTGAGAGTGGTTACGAGGTTTTTTTAAATGATATCAACCAAGAATTTGTCGAAAAAGGTTTATCAGTGATTGAGAAACGTTTAAATCGCTTAGTAGACAAAGGAAAGAAAACTGAAGCGAAAGTGAAAGAAATTATGCAGCGTATCACCTTGTCGACTACTTATGAGCAAGCTAAAGAAGTTGACTTAGTTGTGGAAGCTGCGACAGAAAATCCAACAATTAAATTAGATATTTTTCGACAATTGGATGAATTGTGTGGACCAGAAGCTATTCTAGCTTCAAACACATCATCTTTATCTATTACGATGATTGCTGCCGCAACGAATAGATCAGATAAAGTGATCGGCTTGCATTTCTTTAACCCAGTTCATGCGATGCAATTAATTGAAGTGAACGTCGGTTTAACAACTTCACCTGAAACAACAGCAGTAATGACTGAAGTTGGAGAATCTTTAGGAAAAACAGTCGTAAAAGTGAAAGATAGCGCGGGTTTTATTGTCAACCGTATTCTAATTCCAATGATTAATGAAGGAATTATCGTGTTAAGTGAAGGGATTGCCACAGCGGAAGCGATTGATACAGCGATGAAATTAGGAGCTAACCATCCTATGGGACCGTTAGCCTTAGCAGATTTAATCGGTTTAGATATTGTCTTAGCCATTATGGAAGTACTTTATACACAACTAGGTGATCCGAAATATAGACCAGCACCGTTATTAAAAAAAATGGTAGAAGCTAGACACTTAGGCCGCAAAACTGGTAGCGGTTTTTATCAATATTAGTCTAAAAAATAATTAAGGGGGAGAAAAATGTCAGCATTTAATACAATCAGTTTGACTTTTGAAGAAAGCATAGCCTTACTTACCATCAACCAACCTAAGTCTATGAATGCATTAACCACAGAAGTACTGTCAGAAATCGGTGAAGCACTTTCTCAAGTAGAGAAGAATTTAGAGTGTCGTGTTCTAATTATTACAGGTGCAGGTGAAAAATCTTTTGTCGCTGGAGCTAATATTGCAGAAATGAAAGAAAAAGATGCGCTAGAAGGTGAAATGTTTGGACGTTTAGGCAATGAAGTATTTCTTAAATTGTCTACTTTACGTCAACCTACGATTGCTGCTGTAAATGGATTTGCTTTGGGCGGTGGCTGTGAGTTAGCGATGGCATGTGACATTCGTTACGCTTCTGAAAACGCACTCTTCGGTCAACCAGAGGTTGGTTTGGGTATCACACCAGGATTTGGAGGCACTCAACGGTTAGCACGTTTAGTTGGAGCCGGCGTCGCTAGTGAATTAATATTCTCAGCACGTATGGTCAAAGCAGATGAAGCTAAGCAAATTGGTTTAGTGAATCATGTTGTACCTTTGGAAGATTTAATGTCTACTGTCAGGGATCTAGCAATTAAAATCTCTAAACAAGCGCCTTTAGCTGTTGAAAAGTCTAAAGAATTAATTCATAAGGGATTAGATGTTTCATTAGCTAGAGGGATTGATTTAGAATGCCAAGCATTTGGATTACTATTCTCTACACAAGATCAAAAGAATGGAATGACCGCCTTTCTTAATAAAGAAAAGACAACATTTGAACGCAAGTAAATATAAAAAAACTTATAAAATTAGAAAGAAGGTTTAAATATGGTTGAAATCGTTTCAATAGAAAAAGCAGTATCATTAGTAAAACCAGGTAGCAGTTTAATGGGAGATGGGTTTTTAGGAGTTTCTGCACCGATTAAGTTATTCGAAGGCTTGAGAGATGCAGGTACAAAGGATTTGACTTTAATTCAAGCGGTTATGTCTTTTCCTATGGAAGAACATGATGTAGATATATTAGCCGTCAATAAGCAATTAAAGAAATTAATTTGTGCTCATGCTGGTACATCACGTGAAATTACGAAACAATATTTTGCAAATGAAATCGAAATTGAATTTATACCGATGGGAACCTTATCTGAATGCATTCGTGCTGCAGGAGCAGGGTTAGGTGGTGTGTTAACACCAGTCGGCGTAGGGACTATGCAAGAAGAAAGCCATGACAAAGTTACTCGTAATGGTAAAGAGTATTTATTGTATGACCCTATTGAAGCAGACGTTGCTTTTATTAAAGCCAATAAAGCGGATAAAGCAGGAAATCTCTACTGTCATGGGACTTCTAAAACATTGACTTTAGAAATGGCTTTAGCGGCTAAAATTGTAATTGCGGAAGTTGAAGAAATCGTTGAAATTGGGGACATTGAGCCTTCTGATGTCTACGTACCAGGTATATTAGTTGATTTTATTGTTCAAGGTTTAACACCTGCAGAGAACGTTACCTATTACAAAGAATTATGGAGTCGTCACAATTTATTAACTGAAGGAGATAATTAATGATGAATGCAAAGGAAATTATTGCTAGACGAATTGCTAAAGAATTTGCTGATGGAGATGTAGTGAACTTAGGTTTCGGTATTCCGAATTTATCTGCTCGTTACTTACCAGAAGGTGTTAATGTGACACTTCAAGCTGAGAATGGTGCTTTAAGATTTGGTGCGCCACCGACAGCTGAAACACTAAACCCAGACTACTCTAACTCTGGCGGAATGCCTTTAACATTACAAAAGGGTGCTTCAACTTTTTCAATGCCAACCTCATTTGCGATTATCCGTGGTGGACACGTTGATATGACGGTTCTAGGTGCATTGGAAGTTGACCAATCAGGCAATATTGCGAACTGGATGGTACCAGGTGTGCTTGCCCCAGGAATGGGTGGAGCAATGGATTTACTCGTTGGGGCTAAAAAAGTAATTGCTTCATTACAACATGTTGATAAAAAAGGTGAATCTAAAGTGCTTAAGCAATGTACATTACCTTTATCCGCTCCAAATTGTTTGGATAAAATCATTACAGATTTAGCTGTATTTGAATTCCAAGAAGGTAAATTATTATTGATGGAAACAGCACCTGGTGTGACTGTTGAAGATGTTATTGCAGCAACTGACGGTGAAATTATTGTTAGCCCAGAAGTTAAAACAATGGACTTATCAGTCTAAAAATTACAAATGACGAGAGACAGAAGGGTTTACTTTCTGTCTCTAATTAAAAATTTAAATAATTAGGAGATATATTATGAGTTTATTAGGTACTATAGGAGTTTTGGTTGGGATTGTTCTCATTATTCTTCTTTCTGCTAAAGGCATTCATATTACGATTGCTGCTCCGATTGCAACTATTGTCATTCTACTTATGAACCAAATGGATATTATGGAGGGGATGTTGGGCACGGGAGCGACCAACTTTATGGGATCTCTAGGAAACTATGTCATGAACTATTTTGCCATTTTCTTACTAGGATCGATACTTGCAAAGTTGATGGAAAAAAGTGGGGCAACGGTTGCGATTGCAGATACCATTCTAAGCAAAATAGGATCCGACAATCCTTATTTAGTGATGGTTGCAATTTTCGTGATTAGTGTCATTCTTACCTACGGTGGGATTAGTTTGTTTGTTTGTATGTTCGCTGTTATACCATTAGCACGACCGCTATTCAAAAAACTAAATGTTTCATGGCACTTAATTCAATTGCCTGTTTGGTTAGGTATTGCTACAATAACTATGACAATGTTACCAGGGACACCTGCCATTCAAAATGTTATCCCTATGAAATATTTAGGCACGACTTTAACCGCCGCGTCAGTACCAAGTATATTGGCATCTTTAGGGGCAGTTGCTTTTGGCTTGGCCTACATGAAAATTACCTTAAACCGTTCGATTGCTAAAGGGGACCAATACGATACTTATATCGAAGAAAAAGGAGCAGATATTATCGACCGAGAGCTGCCACCTTTTATTTCAAGTATTATTCCACTCTTAGTTGTTGTGATTTTAGCTATCGGTGGCTCAACCTTTGGTAATGATTATATTCAATCAAATATCATTTACTTTGCTTTGTTAATTGGAATCATCTTATCCATTATATTATTTAGAAACTTTATTCCTAATATGGGAGCTACTTTATCTGAAGGAGGCTTAGGCTCCATTGGTCCGATTTTTGCCACTTCTTTAGCAGTTGCTTTTGGTGCGGTAGTTATGGGAGCACCTGGCTTCCAAGCAATTTCGGATATGATTTTAAAAATGCCTGGTGGACCATTAATCAGCTTAACTGTATTAACTGCTTTAATGTCAGGAATCACCGGATCTTCATCAGGAGCTTTAGGTATCGTTATGCCTACTTATGCTGAACATTATCTCGCAGCAGGCTTAGCACCACAATTAATTCACCGTGTTGCAGCGATTGGTTCGAATATTCTGACTGTGCCACCTCATGGAGGTGCTATGATTACGTTCCTAGCTATTTCTGGTTTAAACCATAAAAATGGGTTTAAAGAAGGCTTTATTATTGTTACAGGAGCTGCGATTGTGGCACAAATTATAATGATAATAGTTGGTGGTATTATGTTCTAAGCTTAAATATTAGATTAAAATAACTGAATAAGCCCTATGTTCCGCTAATAACTACGTCCAAACGTAGAAGTAAGAGACGAACCTATGAAGGCGAAATAGAAGGAAGTAAAATTAACTCGCTGATGAGTTATCTTGCTTCCTTCTTCATTTTCCGAACTACAATTCGTCATTGGTTATAGAGAATAAGGTGCGTTAATAAGAACTCTCTCAACGTAGCGGGCTTCTGAAAGATAGCTTCACAGCTCTAAATAAGCATTAAATATTTCTAGAAAAGACGCACGGACGCCAAGATGGCATACCTTTAACCTCACTAACTTTCCCCTTTCTGATTACAATCCACGGTGGATTCTGTAATTCTAATAATTGTATCAAAGTTTGTTTTTATTTGCCTGGAAAAGCAAAGTCTTGATGAGGCGGATACTAAAATTTATTGTGTAATACAGACAATAATCACGATGGATGATTAGTAACAATAACAAGTACAGGTACTGACTGTTTAACCAGCAGATGGTAATACAGCTGTTTTACCTAAAGAAAGAAAATAGAAGTTTACTTTATATGTTTTGAAGCCAATGAGCGATAAACGTTATGAGTGGTGAGCAGCAAGTAGCGGCTACCATTACATTCGATGCAACTTTAAATGCGATAATCATTCAACCAAATGCAATCAGTATCCTTTAGACAGTAACGATTGATTTATCAGCAAGAATACAAGCAAATTATGTCGCGACAAAACATCAAAAGGCCTTGGAACAATTGAATGACGCGCACATCGACGACTTACTAAAAGATCATTTATTGAATATAGTCAATACCCAGACTAGCATGATCCGCGTTCAAATTGCATTCGATACTGAATGTTGAAGCAGTTATTTTACAACTATTGAAGGCGCTGCTGTTGACAGTATATGCCATTCAATAAATGTCATATTTGGACGAATTAACAACTAAAAACACCAATATTCAATGTCATTTCAATGAGTGCTGGTGCTTGTTCGTATTGTATAAGATAATGAGTGAATATTTGTATGGGATACAGTGTCATCTCGAGAGAAACTTACCTGACCAACGGTTCCCTGGGTTGTATCAACACACCGCCTGACATTATGGCGCAAGTCTACGAATACGCCTATAACGGCATGCCGGTACTGGTTTTCCAATAAGCCAAAATATAACTTTATATCACATAGTGAAGAAGGGGAGAAATCCTCTTTTTTTTGTGACGAATTTACAATTTAAGTGCAACAACAATAATAAAATAAAAAAAGATCCATAGTTTTCCTATAAAATAGATGTACCAACCAACTATTAGAAGGAGAAAGCTATGAATCCATACACACATCTTACCATGAATGAGCGAGAAACAATATTCCTAATGTATGAACAAGGCGAAACTATCGGGCATATATCCGAGACCCTGGACCGTTCTAAATCGACTATCTCAAGAGAATTACATCGTAATTCAAACAAGGATGGCAGTTATTCACCGTCAACTGCTCATGGAGAGTATAAACGTAGAAAACAACTATGTGGCAGACATCGCACGCTAGATAAAGACTCTATTTTCCAGTTGGTCAAACGACTATTTCTCAACGAACAATGGTCTCCAGAACAAATTTCTGGTCGTTTGAACTTTGAAAATTCCAAAAATAAAATCAGTTATAATACTATCTATCGTGCAATTTATCGTGGCGACTTCGATGAGCCTGGTTTATCAACCGGTAATCGAGGCGCTATCCGTAAATTAAGACACAGAGGTAAAA